>JAFSXO010000248.1 GCA_017444045.1 bacterium
CTCCCCCTGCCATCCTTTAGGGGGAGTTATAATGAGGATCTATTGGCCATTGCTTAACTAAACGACATTGGCCCTAAGCCAAGGAGTATTGTTTTTTGCTGTCCCCGCATTCGCGCCTCCTGCCGGTGACATCGACTGCAGGAGGATTCATTCTGAAAAACAACGAAAAAAATCTTTTATGAATGAAGATAAATTTAGATTTGCAAAAAATGCTGCACTTTGCCTCGGTTTATTGAGCGCATGCTGGGGCTGCGGGCACCCCATTACGAACGACCCACCCAATCCGAATAACGGACCGATTTCAGTGCCCAGCTCCGCGGCTACCACTCCGGGGCAGCCTTCAGAAACGTCTTCATCTGCACCTTCGGGTTCGCCAGAGGGCACCGAAGCTTCAGCAGCTCCAGCTTCAGAAGTCAAGCCTAGCGCCGACGCCTCCAAGCCCGCGTCTGCAGACAGCAAACAGGCAGACAATAAGCCCACAGACGACAAAAAAGCCGACAAAACACCGACTGATAAAGCTGACAATAAGCAAAAATCTCCCGCTGACAAGCCAGGCTTGGCTCCCACAGGCGCCTCCCCTATGCCTACACCATCAATTGTGCCCAACGCTTCTGCGTCAGCCTTTAACTTATGGCAGGCTAAAGCGGCCAAAAACCTGCGCTCGGGAAAAGCGGGCAACGAGAAATGGGAACGCTACGCCGACGGACAGGCCGATTACTCCTTCGAGGCTCCGCTGTCCTGGAATATTGGCCGTCCAGAAGGCTTTGACAATCAGCAGTGCCGCATTATGTGGCCGGCAGGTTCCAAGCTTTCTCAGCCTACCGATGTCCGCTTAATGATAATTACCTGGGGCATTTACAACCAAAAGCTCGACGATGAGATCCAGAAGGCAGAGGTCAGCTGGTTCTTCTCGCCCAAGCTGGTCCATTCGGCTTCGCTAACCGGCCAGTCGCAGGAAACCATCAGCAAGCACAGCGCCGTGCGCCATACCTATTCGGTCGTTCCCCTGTCGCTAAACAGCGAAGACGTAACCGAAATGGCCCTGACCGCCACTTATATCGACGCCAAGCCAAACTGCTATGCCATAATTATGGCCTGCCCGCAGGCAGAAGATGCCAAATGGCAGGAGCAGTACAAAATGCTGCTAAATTCGCTTACCATTACCCAAGGAAAGCCGTTTATCGAGCAGACTCCTCCGCCGGATCGGGCCCCCAAGCCTGGAATTGCCCCCAGCGAAACTCCCGGTATCGTCAAGAACGAGCTAAAGCCCGATATGCCGCTGCCGAGCATAACGACCTCGCCTAGCCCTAGCCCCAGCCCTATGCCAGGAGAGAAATAGAACTAGGCATGGCTTTGGAGTAAGCCTGCGGTTCCGGCCCCGAACGTTAGCGTTACGGGGCCGGTGTCATTTTATATGTATACACCCTCCACTGCCGCTGTACAGCGCCGCCCCCAGGCACCAGGAATGACGCTGTAAGCTTAAGGCCGCCCGAAGCCTGCAGCTCCGGCACCACGACTACCGAGCGATCGTCATGCCTTAACGGGTCGGGAAAGGCGGCGATGACAAAATCGGGCTGCTCGCGCCGCAGTACCGAAGCGACCGAAGCGCGCGGGTCCCAGGGCAGCCATCTAGCCCCCGATCTTACCGCATCGATCTGCTGCAAGGCCATCACCCGAGGCCCCGAATTGCCAAAGCCCGCCCGCGCCCCAAGCGGAACGGCCCAAGCGGAACGGTCATACACTCTCTGGCCCAGATAGTCGGCACAGGCAGCACTGCACAGAATGCGGCCATGCGCAGCGCTCCAGCTCTCCAGCGTGATTAAGCTGCCCCAAGAAATAATGGTCCAGACCATAGCTACCCACGCCCACATGCCCGCGCCCCAGCAGCGCTTCGGCAAGGTGGCATAAAGGACAGCGGGACACATAAGCAGTCCCAGCAGCGCCGCCGGCAGCGCCAGCTGAAAGGAGCTAACGGCACCTTCAGCGGCACTAAGAACCGGCCCGCCCGCCAGACATACAGCCAGAGCAGTACCGGCCAGACCAGCTAAGGCTTTCCGGCCCCGCCAGGACAAAACCGCCGCCAGCCCTATCCCCGAGGCTATAGCCAGCAGGCGCAGATTCTCGGCCTGCGGAAGCAGCTCCCAATAGGCCGTATCTACAGGCCCGTGCTGATCGAAATGCAGCGGCCGGGGAATCGGCCAAACCAGCGTAAGCCACAGCGGGCATACAGCGGCCCCGCAGATCCAGCGCCAGCGCAGACCGGGCTCCGGCCAGCGGGCAAGGCCCTCCAGCCCCTTTGCCGCCAGACATGAAAGCGGCACCAGCGAGAAAGCGTAATAGCGCGGAGAGACGTCCCAGGACATAAACATGGCCATGCCCAGCACTGGCAGACAGCAAAGCAGCAAAGCGCGCCAGCGGCGGTCTGAAGCATAGCGGCAGGAAAGCAAAAGCGGCCAGGCCAGCCAGCCCCACACGATGGTGCCTTCCAGCAGATTTGCGGGCAGGCGCTTTACGCCCAGTCCCATAACAGACAGCGTCTGCGCGGAAAGAAGCTGCTGAAATTCCTCCTTACTGCCGCGAAGAGAGGACAGGCCGGGCAGACCATACTGGCAGGAAAAATCAAAAAGCGAGCAGTTATGCGCTTGGGTATATACGCCCTCGAGCGCATCGTAAATTACCTTCTTAGGCGGAATTAAAGACGGGCTGCCGCCATTAAGCCAGGCCAAGTAGGCCAGATAAGGAGCTGCCCCCAGCACCAGGCCGACCAGCATCCAGAATACCGCCCTGCGGCCACGCAGATACGCCACGGCCAGAGCCGCGGCCGGCGCCATAAACAGGCCGTCAAAACGCACAGTATAGGCCAGGCCCAAACTAATGCCGCCAGCCAGCCAGCAAAAGCGTCCATGCTTCGCCGGCAGCAGACAAAACAGCGCCAGCGCCGCAAGCAGTATATACAGCGTCTCGCTGCGGGGCACCCGTCCCAGCCAGGCTAAATACGGATGCCAAGCTACACAGGCGGCAGCCACCAAGGCCGAGCGCTCAGCCCAGGCGTCATGACCGCCGGCATCAGGCAGCTCCGGCTTCTCACTTACCCGGCTAGCCCTGTCCGCCAGACACAGCCATTCCGCTTCGGCAAAGAGCGCCTTAGCCAGAGCGTAAACAGGCAAAAATGCCAAAGCCCCCGCCCAGGCCGACAGCGCATAAGGGCCGCCCAGGAAAGCCGCCAGCAGTGGGAACAGCGGAGGCCAGTAGTCCACAGAGCTATAATAATCTCCGCAAAACGGCTGATACCATAAAGAGCCATTTCCGAAGGCTTCGGCTATTTCGGCACTTGTGCGCAAATATACAGCCCCATCCAGCTCACAGTATGGCATTGCCCCGGGATACAGGCGCAATACGGCCCCCGTAAGAAACATGGCAAATAAAATGGTATATCTTACAGGGCTGCTAATCACTGAAAATGTCTGCTTCCGGCATTTCTTGGCGCAGGCGCATCCTGCGCTGCTCAAAGATTTTGCGGCGTTCCTCGGGAAGCTGCCGGCGCTCGCGGCCATTTCCGACATAGCCATACAGGCACCACCAGCGCGAGCATGTAGCGTCGCTTCCCCACGAGCGCACCCGCTGCAGCAGCTTAACCTCGCCCGTATCGGCTATTTCCGGCACATCAACGCTAAGGCCGGTCAAACCGGCATCGGGCTCAGGCAGCGTCAGAATCACGTATTTAGGCTTTTCGTAATACAGAATGTCGCACCAGCTGTCATAATCAGCCAAGGGCAGCCATCTGGCTCCCGAGCGCATTAAATCAACAGTCTGCGAGGCCATGACACGCGGTCCAGCATTGCCAAAGCCGGGATGCGCACCCGGAGGAGCATAATACTCCTCGCCGCTGACCAGCGTAGCCAGATAATCGCCGATCTCAGGACAGTAATTCAGACGCGCCTGAGCCATTCCCCAGTAATTCAGCATAAAGCTGCCGTATATAGACACCACCGCGAAAAGGGAGATAAACCACATACTGACACGTTCGCCCCACATCGAGCGCGGCATGGTGCCAAAAACGCACAGCGGAAACAGCGAAAAAAGCAGAAGTCCCCAGGGAACCGCTATTCTGAACAGTCCGGCGGAATTCTGCAGGGCCGGAAGTATGTACCCCCAGCTAATCCCTATGGCGGCAGCTGTCGCTATGCAGGCGGTTGCCAGCGGAGAGACATACCGCATCAGCACAGCCGCCAAAGCAAAGCACAAAGCCACCATCTGCAGGTGGAGTACCGAAGCGTTGGGCAGAAGCTCCAGAAACATAGCATCTGTAGGAGCATGCTTGTCAAAATGCACGACCGACGGCATAACCCAGGCAAAAGCCAGACTCAGCGGAATGAGCGCTCCGCATACAGCCCAGCGCCAGACCTCTCCAGGAGCGGAAGAGGTACCCAGAATATACAGCCCCTGAGCGCTTATTATCGATAAAGGCACCAAGCTAAACGCGTAATAACGGGAATTAGGATCCCAGAACATAAAAACAGCCATACCCAGAACGGGCAGACAGCAAAGCCACAGCGCCTGTATACGGCGCTGCTTAAATGCCAGCAGGGACAGAATTAGCGGAGCCAGGAGCACAGTCCAATTGCGGGAGGCGTCCATCAGAGTCGCGGGGATGTGCTTAATGCCGGCCCAAATCAGCAGCGGCGTATACTTTTCTCGGATGATATTGATCTGGTGTACGCTGCCTCCGAAATCATACATACCGGGAAGGCCGTATTTTTTGGTAAATTCGTAAAGCGGCCGCTGTATAGCCACCGCATAGACACCTTCCAGCGTATCATAGGTATTCTTTTTAGGAGTTATGAAGGTAAGCGCTCCGCCGTTAAGATAGGTCAGATACCCCAAATAAGGAGCAGCAGCAAGGGCAAAGCCCAAAGCCAGCAAAGCCACAGCCTTCAGACTGCGCCGCAGCCAGCATACGGCCAGCAGCAGGGACAGAAAGAAGGCCAGGCCGTCAAAGCGGGCAGAATAAGCCAAACCGACGCAGGCTCCCCCGCCAACCAGCCAAAACCAATGCCTATGGCACAGCGGCAGGACGCAGAGCATAGCTGACGAGATCAGAAAAATATAAAGCGCCTCACTGCGGGGCACCCGCGTCCACCAGACTAGGTACGGATGCAGCGCAACTATAGTTCCCGCGACAACGGCGATAAAATTGCCCATCACGGGAGCGTCGCCTTGCTCGGAAAAAAGGTGTTTCCCCAGCAGGAATACCGGGAAAATGGTCAGCCAGCCCATAAATTCGGCCAAGAAAACCGGAGAATTAATCAGCCCCGACAGCATGGGATACAGCGGCGGCCAGTATTCTACAGCCGCGTAATTGACATCCCTCAATTCCTGGGCAAACAGCAGATGACTGTGCATGGCGTTAGCATAGGCATTGGCAGCGCGCGCATAAATAGCCGCATCCAGGTCCATATACGGAAAAGGATTGGGCCAAAAGCGCAGTATAGCTCCCAGCCCTGATATTACGGCCAGCCAAATATACAGCCGCCTGTCTCCGGCGAACCATTTTTCTAGCATAGCTGCAGCCCCGAATTACAGCCTCCGGCAAAGCTCTCTGCGGGATGCGTCTGGCCTAGCAGCTGGTAGGGCGAGCAGCGCAGCACATCGCGCCCGTTTTCGGTCAGCACCGCCAAATCCTCTACGCGGCAGCCTCCGACACCGGGCAGATAAATCCCCGGCTCTATAGTTACGAGCATACCCGGCTGCAGCAGGGTCTGGGATTCCTTGCGCAGCCCTGGGGCTTCGTGAACCGCCAAGCCAACCCCATGGCCCAAGCTATGGCTGAAGGCCTCGGCAAAGCCAGCCGCGGCTATAACATCGCGGGCAATTTTATCTGCCTCAAAGCCTTTAAGACCGGGCCTAACCCGCTCCAGAGCCAGATCGTGGGCTTTTTTCACCACATCATAAATATGCGCTGACTTTTTATCCAGACTGCCCAGCCATACGGTTCTGGTCATGTCTGAGCAGTAGCCCTGATATACCGCGCCAAAGTCGACGGTAATCAGCTCGCCCTCCTGAATAGCCCGATCGGTAACCCCCGCATGAGGATAAGCGCCGTTAGGCCCAGACGCCACTATGGTATCAAACGATGTTCGGCTGGAGCCCTGCAGCTTCATGTTATACTCCAGCTCGGCACAGAACGCGCTTTCGGTCATGCCGGCGCGCATATTGACGACAGTAGCCTTCCAGGCCCTGTCGGCCACCGCGGCCGCTTCGCGAATAAGCGCTACTTCTTCAGCGCTCTTTATAATGCGCAGGCTGTCCAGCTCTCCGCCTAAGCACACCAGACCCTCGGCGAGGCCAGAGACCGCGATATGCTCGGCAATCGAAGAGTAAATCTCGTAGACTATACTGCCCTCAAAGCCCAAATTACCACGCCAGGACTGCTTAGTCAGCCAGGCCGCCAAACACTTAGCCCAGCATCCGTCTGTATGAGAGCGGTATTCTATAAGCTCTGCCAGCGGGCACTGCTTTTCGGCCTGCGCCCAATAACGGCCGTCAGTAAGCAGCGCGCAAAGCTCCTCGCTGACAAATAGCCAGGCATCGGCGCCAGCGGAGAAACCGCTGAGATAGCGTATATTATCGGGGTTAGAGACAATGCAGCCCTGTAAGCCGCGCTCTGCCAGGATTTTGCGCACTCCAGCCAAACGAACCGTATAATCCATAGTTTTAACCTTCTTCCCTGAGTATTAAGTTTATATTATTCAATGCCAATGCCAATTAGTTAAGGATTCGTGGCATTGGTTAAGCTCATTCATGTACGTTGGCGCTGCGCTGTACGTTAGCGGCACCGTCTATAGCAAAGGCTCGGTCAAAACGCCCCTAAAGGTTTCAGAGGCGGGGCCGCGCATAACCACTCTGCCATGCTCTTCCCAGCGGATCGCCAAATCCCCGCCCGCCAAATGAATAACCGCCTCGCGCGGGCACAGACCGTGCAGGCTGGCCGCCACGAGTACGGCGCAGGCTCCCGTTCCGCAGGCCAGCGTTTCGCCCACTCCTCGCTCGCACACGCGCATACTCAGCTCGCGCTCGCCTAAAGGTACGACAAACTCGACATTGCAGTCACCGTGAGAACTCTTATCCAAGCTCCTGCCCAAGGCGGGCACATCCAACTGCCGCAGCCAGGCGGTACCTGCCTCGGCCCCGACATCGTGCAATACTACGCGATGCAAATTGCCCATAGAGATAATATACGCCGGCAAAGCTCGGCCGGCTACAGTGGCAGGCTGCGCCTCTTCCAATACGCTGGGGGGTCCCATATCGACTTCGGCTTCCCAGCCCGCTTTATCGCGGCCTGGCGACACGGTAATCTCTTTCAGACCAGAACGGGTCGAGATCGCCAGCCTGCTGCCGGTGACCAGCCCGCTCTGAACCGCCCAGGCGGCCAGACAGCGTATGCCATTGCCGCACATAGCGGCAACGCTCCCGTCGGCATTGAATATTTCCATGGTCAGCTGCGACTCGCCGGGCTTGCCAGGCAAGGCCGCAATCAGCCCATCGGCGCCGATGCCAAAATGGCGATCGCACCAGCGCTTGGCCAGCTCGCCGGCCAAAGCCGTGTCCGGCATAGCCTCAGGATGCCAGATGATAAAATCGTTGCCCAATCCCTGCCATTTGGCAAATTTTACTTCGCTCATGCTTTTCGCTTCCATCAGTATTGTTTAGTTAAAATGTACGCCAATGCACGGCAATGCCTCTTTCCAAAGCATACACTGCATCTAAGTGCCGTCCAACTGCTCAGCGATTAAGCGACAGATATTTCCATAAGCATCCTCGCCGCTAGCTAAAGCAATCAGTCTGGGCTCAGCCCGCAGCCAGGTGCGCTGGCGCTTGGCAAAGCGGCAGGTCTTGATAAAGACTTCCTCCTCCATCTGTTCCCGCGTCATCTGGCCCTTCACAAACTCGGCGACCTCGCGATAGCCCAAGATATTGGCGGCCATAAGCGCTTCCTCCCAGCCATCGCGCAGCAGGCCGGCTACTTCATCGGCCCAGCCGGCGGAGAGCATATTCCGCAGCCGCTTCTGGATACGCAGGCGCAGCGTATCGCGCTCGCACACCAGCCCAAGCTTTAGAACCCTCCAGGGCGGAGGCTGGCGGCGCGAGCATTCCAGCCACGATCTGCCAGTTTGCATTACGACCTCCAGCGCCCTGGAGACCCTGCGCCTGTTGCTGAGATCAATGCTATGGAATGTCTCGGGATCGCGCCTTTCCAGCTCTTCAAGAAGGCTCTGCATATCCCAGCCATTCAGGCGGGCGCGCAGCTCCATATCGGGAGAAGGAGCATCCAAAGCGTAGCCCTCCAGCAGCCCCCGCACATACAGCCCGGTACCGCCGACAACCAAGGGAATGCGGTTTCTCGCCCAAATGTCCCCAATGGCCTGAGTCGCCAGGCTCTGGAAATCCGCCAAGCAGAAGCCTTCATCCAAATCGCGAATATCGATAAGATGGTGCGGCACCTCCCGCTGCTCCTCGGGGGTAGGCTTGGCCGTGCCAACGCTGGTTTGGCGGTAGACCTGAGCAGAATCGGCACTGATTATTTCCATGCCCAGCTCCTTAGCCAGCCGCAGCGCCAGCGCTGATTTGCCAGAAGCTGTAGGCCCCATAACCGCCACTACCAGCGGCATGCCCTGTCCGTTCATGAGACCTAGCCTAACGATGGAACAGACGCTCTAGGGTGCGCTGATCCAGCTTAACCCTAGTAGGACGCCCATGCGGACAGTAGCGAGAATGCTCCACCATCAGCATACTGTTCACCAGCTTTAGCATGTCCGCGCGCGACAGCTCATCGCCCGCCTTGACCGCCGCCTTGCAGCTGGTCATAGCGCGCAGCCTTTCCCGCATGACCTCGGCGACACTGCCTTTAATAGATACCGCCCCGCTAACCAGCTCCTCGATAAGCTCGCGGAATACAGACTGGCGCTTTTTCTCCGACAAAACCGAGGGCACTGCCCGAAGCTGAAAAGTATTCTTGCCAAATGGCTCCACCCGAAAACCACATTCGGCCAGCTCCAGAGGCGCTGAAGCCAAATACTCGCTGGTCGCGGGAGATAATTCTATAACCTCGGGCACCAGCAGCATCTGGGAGCGGCTCTGCAGCGGGGACAGGTTGCCCAAGCGCTCGTAATTAACCCGCTCATGCGCGGTGTGCTGGTCTATTATCCATAGCTCGCCGTCGACCAGCCCCACGATAAAGGTATTGTGCACCTGGCCAAAGAGCTGAAACCGCGGCTTGGAGGGAGCCATCTTCTCGTAATCGCCAGCGATGAGCAGCTCCTGCTGCGGAAGAAGCTCGTGCTTATCCTCAGCCTCCTTCTTTCCGGCATCATGACCATCCGCTGGCGCGGAAGCATCAGAAATAATCGGTCCAGACTTAGACTGGGGCTTAGCCGGCGAGGCTCCGATATAGGGCTTGCCCTCTTCGCGGGCCATAGGTTTACCGTCTGAAGCCGCCTCGCCCCCAGCTTTCGCGGCGCTGGAAGGTTCTATTATGGCAAAGCCCATCGTGTCTGTGCCTATAAATGCCTTCTGCGACTGCGTCTTCATCTGAGCTACACTGTCGGAGGTCTCAGCACAGCCCAATGTGTCAGAACCATTAAAGCCGCGGGTGCCTATCGTTTCGGCTCCGTCAAACACCGGCTTAGGCTCGGCAGGCGCAATCGGCACCGATGACAGTGGAGACGGGCCATCTTCGGATAGCAGGCCATAGGCGGACAGCTCGCTGGCAGCCGGCGGAGGGGCATCGATCACCACCGTGCTATTCATTTCATCGTCATCTGAAACACCCTTGGAGCTGCTGCGCTCGCGCGCTAACGCCTTCTCGCTGGCGGAAAGCGCCAGCTGGTGGGCGTTGACCGCCTCTATGCGGTTGATGATGCCCATCAGACCATGGTTTTTCCCCTCAGCATCGCGGGCAGACTGAGAAGCCGCCAAGGGCTGAACGCCGAGAGCGCCAGGAGGAGGGCTGGCCGGCATGTTGTCTATAGCCGTTTCGGCGCCAGCGGGCTTAGACGACAGCAGCGCCTGCTGCCAGGAGGGCGTGCCGAATACTGGAGCATCGGCAGACGAATAGCTGAGATGGCGCTCGTTTACGCTATCTGCCTGAGCATCCTCCAGCGCGGTGGCGACAGCATTATAGATTAGGCTGAAGACAGGCCGCGTATCGACAAAGCGCACCTCCAGCTTATTCGGGTGCACGTTGACGTCAAAGCTGTCGGGAGGCATGTATAGACGGATTATACAGACTGGGAAGCGCCCGCGCGGCAGCAAAGGCGAAAAGCCCTCCTGGACGGCCTGCGACAGATTGCTCGACTTTATAATGCGCCCGTTGAGCAGGATCAGCTGATTGTTGCGGTTGTTGCGCGTGTAAAACGGCAGAGCGATATACCCATCGACCGTCATCTCGCCATTCTCGCCGGCAATGGGGATCAGCGTATCGTTGGGAATTTTCCAGAGCTTGATCAGGCGCTGCGGCGTCGTCATGCCTACCGGAAATGAAAAAACCTCCTTGCCGTTTGAAGTAAGGCGGAAGCTAACATTGGGACGGGCTACTGCCATACGCCCCAGCAGGTCGATAATATTAGTGGCCTCGGCGACGGGGCTGCGCAAAAATTTTAAGCGGGCCGGCGTATTGTAAAAAAGATCGCTCACCTCGATACGCGTACCGGGAGGGCATGAGCACGGCTTTATTAAGGGTATTCCGGCACCCTCAACGTAAAGCTCCGTTCCCCCATCCTGTCCAGGAGGACAGCTCTTAATGCTCATTCTGGATACCGCGGCAATACTAGGGAGGGCTTCACCACGGAAGCCTAACGTGGACAGAGAAGCCAAATCATTCCATTCGGTAATTTTTGAGGTCGCAAAGCGCTGAATGGCCAGAGCCATATCGTCAGAGGTCATCCCGCAGCCGTTATCGGTGATGCACAGAGATTTTATTCCGCCAGATTTAATATCCGCGATAATACGCGTAGCTCCGGCATCTAAACTATTCTCCACGAGCTCCTTAACAATCGATGCCGGCCGTTCGACCACCTCTCCAGCAGCGATGCGCTCCGCGACACTCTTTTCCAACAGTCTAACTTTAGCCACCAATAAATCCTCCCAGACAGAAGCCGGATTACTATGCTATGGCATAACTATAATAAGACAAGGACCCAGGCTACTGGTAGAATCCAGGTCATTCTGCCGGCTCTAGCTCATCTACCCGCACAAATTTATAGCCCTGGCGATGCAGATAGCGGATCAGATAGCGCACCGCAATAACCGTCTGGCTTCTGTCTCCGCCGCCGTCATGCAAAAGAATTATATCGCCAGGCTGGAAGCTTCTAATTATGCGCTCCATAATCACTTTAGCCCCCGGGGTGGTCCAATCGCACGGACAGTTGGACCACAGAACCGTAGACATACCCGACTGACGCGCCTGCAATATAGTCCAAGGATAGCGCATACCATACGGCGGCCTGAACCATAGAGGATAATGCCCAAGAACATCGTTAAGAGCCTGCGCCCCAGTGACTATCTGTCGGCGCGAGGCCGCTGGCAGACGCCCTAAGAGGTTGCGATGGGTATAGCTGTGCGAGCCGACGAGATGCCCTTCTGCTTCAGCGCGCCGCACCAGCTCGGGATAACGCAAAGCCTGCTCGCCCAGACAGAAAAAGGTGGCTTTGGCTCCTTCTTCGGCCAATACGTCAAGCAGACTTCCGGTATATTCCGAGGGTCCGTCATCAAAGGTCAGAGCTACACAGCGTTTCTGACGCGATCCGTGCGACAATACCGGACCGTATACCTGGCTCTGTACGTTTACACAGGGTTCCAGCATAGCCCCAACAGCCAAAGCCGTCGCAAATATACCTAACGCTCTCTTTTTGCTCTTCTTGGGATCCAGAGCCCAAGAAGCCAGGCTAAGCGCACCTACACCGATGATATACGAGGCTTCGTAGTTTTCGTTTACCCAATCGCGCACCGCATCGCAACAAATAGACAATTTATCTGGTTCTAACATATCAAAATTCAATCCACATTATTAATAAAAAGGATTTCCCCAATAGGTCTGCAAATCCTGGCTAAGGCGAATACGCCTTGTCTATATCGTTTTCCGTAAGCTTCATACGCACCGCTGCTAGGCGCATGAAGCCTACGCCGTTTTTCAGGAGGAAGGCATGACAGCGACAGAAAAAGTCGAACAGTATTTAAAAGACAATGCTGCGCGTTTTGAGGAAGAGCTAAAAGAGATCCTGCGCATTCCCAGCGTTAGCACCGATGCCGCTCACAAACCCGATATGCTCCGCTGCGCCGAAAAGCTAGTGCATTTTTTCCAGGCTGCCGGCATGCAGGAAGCCAGAGTCGTCGAGACCGGCGGCCATCCGGCGGTATATGCCCAGTCAGAGCAGAAGCCTGACCGCCCTACAGTGCTGGTTTACGGCCACTATGACGTGCAGCCTGAGGATCCCCTCGACGAATGGGAGACCCCGCCCTTTGAGCCTGACATCAGAGACGGCAAGATATTCGCCCGCGGCACATCCGACGATAAGGGACAGTTCTTTGTCCACATTAAAGCCGCCGAAGCCTACCACAAATTGGGCCTGGAATACCCAGTAAACTATAAGTTTATCATCGAAGGCGAGGAAGAGATCGGCAGCCCCAGCTTAGCCCCCTGGATCGCCAGCCATGCCGAGCTGCTAAAATCCGATGTGCTGATGGTTTCCGACACTACCCTATACGCCCCCGGCGTCCCCGCGGTTCTCTACGGACTGCGCGGCCTAGCTTATATTGAGGTTGAATTCAAGGGCGGCGACACCGACATGCACTCCGGCATGTTCGGCGGCGCCGTGCCCAACCCGGCCAACGAGCTGTGCAAGGTTATCGCCCAGCTTAAAGATGACAAGGGCCGCATAACCATCCCCGGCTTCTATGACAAGGTACGGCCTCTGACTCAGGGCGAGCGCGATGCCTGGGCCAAGCTGCCCTTCGACGAGGAAGAGTTCCGCAAATCCGTGGGCGCGCCTCAGCTGTGCGGCGAAGAGGGCTTCACCACCACCGAGCGCCGCTGGGCCAGACCGACCCTCGATGTCAACGGCTTCTGCAGCGGCTTTACCGGCGAGGGCGCCAAGACCGTTCTGCCCGCCAAGGCCATGGCTAAAATTTCCTGCCGCTTAGTGCCGGATCAGGATCACGAGGAGATCGCCAAAATGATGGAGGCCGAGATCCGCCGCTTAGCCCCCCCTACTGTCGAGGTTAAAGTATCGTTCCACCACGGCGGCCCTGCCTGGATGAACAATCCCGATCACCCGATCAATGAGGCAGCCCGCAAGGCCTACCGCAGAGCCTGGCACGCCGAGCCCGTACTGATGAGAGAAGGCGGATCCATCGCCATCGTCAGCGATTTCTGCAACACCCTGCACATCCCCGCCATCCTCATGGGTGTCGGCTTAGACACCGACAATATCCACGCTCCCAACGAGCACCTTACCCTCAGCGATTTCCATGCCGGCATAGCGGCTTCCGCATTCCTCGCAGAAGAATTGGCTGAGCTGGGAAGCTGGGAGAAATAAGTTCACTTCTGTCTAATAAAAAATGGAGGGCGCGAAACGCGTCCTCCATTTTTGTTAGCTCAAGCTCCGAATAAGCCTATGCTATCCGGAAGCTAACGCTCCTATATATAATTACTTTTTGGCGTTCACAGCGTCTTTTAAAGCCTTGCCCGGTTTGAAAACCGGCACTTCGCGGGCTTCAATGTAAATCTCTTCCTCACTGCCAGGGCGACGACCCTTGCGCCCGTTGCGCGTAACGACATGGAAGTTGCCGAAAGGTATCAAACGAACACCTTTACCCTCAGCCAGGTACCCCTGGATGGTATCGATAACAGCAGCCAAAATTTCGGCGCTGCGTTTTTTGTTTTCACCAAGAGCCTCAGATAGGTCTTTTACCAATTCCGCTTTACCTACCATGGGTCTTACAGGTTTTTCGTTTTCGGCCATGCTAGACAGTCCTCCAGCTTGTAATTAGAATCGTAGATTACCCTACGAAGTAGTGTTAATCCAGAACAACACCAAACGAAAGCGTGTATCCGCAAATCCCGAATGCACTGCACTGAATTTTAATAGAAGCGAATTTCTATGTTCCCAGGGTGGTTCCTGGCGAATAATCCCCCCAAATTCCCATTAATTGGGGATTTTTTTAGATTTTTATAAAAATTTTTCTTAAAAAATAAAGGCTGACCTGCGCTCACATTCGCAGATCAGCCCGTCTCCTCCTAAAACAGAAGTCTGTTTTAATATTTTCTCATACAATTATTAAATCCCTGGCAATATATAAAAAAAAATCAACGAAAAAAATCCAAGGCCAAACGCTTGGCCTGATTGCGCGGCAGGCCGCGAAAATGGCTGAGCAAAACCGCGCTGGCCTTAGCTCCCAGCCCTAAGCCTTCCAGCACCTCCAAATCGGCCTTGGCCTGCTCCAGCGCCAGATCCTCCGCGAGCACAGACTCCGCCGGGCACCCTTCTACGACGAGCACACACTCACCGCGCGGCTCGGTCTGCAGCAGATGATCCCGCAGGGCTGTCAGCTCGGTAAGCCAGCACTGTTCAAAGCGCTTAGTTAGCTCACGGCCAAAAAACACGCGCCGCTCTCCCCAAAGCTCCAGCATGTCCTCCAGCGACGCCAGAAGGCGATGCGGAGCCTCGTAAAAGACCATAGTGCGCTCTTCAGCGGCCAGCGAGCTCAGATATGCCCTCCGTTCGCTCTCGTGGCGCGGCAGAAAGCCCTCAAAGACAAAACGCCGACAGGGCAGCCCCGCGCAGGATATCGCTGCGGTGAGCGCAGAGGCTCCGGGCACAGGCACAACCTTAATGCCCTCCCTGTGGCAGCGCTCTACCAAATCCCGTCCGGGATCGGATATGGCCGGCGTGCCCGCTCCAGCCACACAGGCCACAGAACGGCCCGCCAACAGTTCCTGCACAATGCGCAGGCCAGCTCCCTCGCGTCCGGATTCCCGATACGAAACACAGTGGGCTTTAATATTCTGGCTGCTGAGCAAGCGCTTGGTGGCCTGAACCTCCTCGCAGGCCACCAGATCGGCCTGCGACAGAATGGCTTTGGCCCGCGGCGACAGGTCTCCCAGATTGCCTATGGGCACGGCCACTAAATATAAGGTTCCGCCCTCAGCCGTATATCTGTCCTCGGCAGCGCCGATTTCTGGTGCAATACTCTCATCCATGGCAAGACCACAATTATTATTAACTCGCACACGCTTTCCAGCTATAGCTCATGGCGTTTAAGCTAACTAGATATGCCCTAGTACGCGACGGCGGCTGAGCGTAAACCGCTCATTGCCATGGCTAGCACGTGAGACCATGCTGGGCAGCCAAGAAATTGATTTTGAGAAACAGATCCTCGGCTATCTTTTCCCACACAAAAGTTTCGGCATTGATCCGCCCATTGCGCCGAATGGCCGCTCTGACATCGCGCTGACTGAGCATATACTCTATATAAACCACCATCTCACGGTGATCGTTGGTTTCGATCGAAATGCAGTTGACTAAATTTGAGGCATAGTCTTCACCGGTGGAGCCGACGAAGACCAGACCGCC
The DNA here is from genome assembly GCA_017444045.1 of bacterium. GTDB lineage: Bacteria > Vulcanimicrobiota > Xenobia > Xenobiales > Xenobiaceae > JAFSXO01. Next base: position 15,630 of record JAFSXO010000248.1, read on the forward strand.
GCAGCCCATGACCTCAAGCCCGACCAAGCCAAACGGCTCGTGCCCAGAATTTGCCAGAACAAAGTCAGCGCCAGCATAAAGAACGCGTATAAATTCCTCGGGCACATAAAAGCAAAGCTCGTAAACATCGGCATCGTAAGACGACAGCGCCTGAATAATGCCGGAGACCGTTACTTCAGCGGGCTTCTCTATCTCCTGCCACTTTAACCCCAGGGCATTGGCGCGGCTGCGCACCGCCTGGCGATGCTCTTCCTTGCCTCCCCGCACGATTATCCGCGGCTTATGGCCGCGATTCTTTAGTTCGGCCACCGCCTCTATCGCCATTATCCAGCGTTTGTCCATCGAATACCGGCCAACCTTCGCCAGAAGCAGACCGGGATACTGCACTCTAAGCTCATCTATATGCTGCATGGGCACCGGCTGCAGGCTGCGTTTCGGAATGCCGTTGCGTATAACTACCGGGTTAATGCCATACTGCCACATTATGTGCTTCATGTAACGGCTTACCGCGGTAATAACCGTATTGGCCTCCAGCCTTTTCCAGTCGATATCGCTGAAGCCGTAGCTGTTGTTGGCATTCCACAGAATTAGCGTATGCTGCTTAAGCCCACGCTTCGCCAAAAGCTCGCCCAAATACATAGATGTGTTGGCTGTCTGCCAGTCCTCGGTCAGGAACACCGTTTTAAGGCCCTGGCGCACTCCCGGCTCAACCACCTCTCTGACAACGTATTCGGGCCAGGCGGTCTCCAGCTCGCGAATCTTTTCCATTTCACCGTCATAAACGCCGCGCGGATAGCTGACACTCAGCCACTGGCACCAGCGGTGCAGGATCACGTTGTCTTCCGTTGTCTCTATAGGCGGCAAGGCAGGATCGCCTATAAAAAACAAACGTACAGGATAGCCCATTTCGGCCAAACAGCGAGACAGTTCTGTTACCCGCACCCCAAGGCCCCCAGCCAGCGAATATAGGTCGGGACCTTCCATAGCCAGAATAACGAACTGCACCTTATTCCCGAGGCAGCTTGTACTCATATTGTTCTATTTAACACTGATCACAAAAACTACTTCTAATTTTTGTTAGTGCGATGTAAAAACTTAGATATAGCCATACCCAGCCATACTGCGCTATAATAAACGGCAATGCCAGAAAAAAGCTGCGGATATTTAGATCTGGGCCTGACCTTTGCCAAAATCGGACTGTTCACCTTTGGCGGCGGCTACGCCATGATTCCCATTATCGAGAATCTTTGCGTTGAGCAAAAGCGCTGGCTGACCGCGGAGGAGATGGCCCAGACCATCATCATCGCCGAATCGACCCCCGGACCCATTGCCATCAACTGCGCCACCTTCGTAGGCTTTAAGCAGCGAGGCTGGCTGGGCGCCCTGGTTACCAGCATCGGCATCTGCCTGCCCTCATTCCTGATAATCTGCGCTATAGCCCTTTGCTTTCAGGACTTTCTGCAGTACAGGATCGTCGCCGATGCCTTTGCCGGTATCAATATTGCCGTCGGTTTATTGGTGCTGCAGGCCGGCGCCAAGATGGCCATAAAAATGGAGGCCCGCTTTTTCAGCTGGCTGATCGTGGTTCTGGCATTTACAGCCCTGGGGCTAGGCGAGTATAAAATCGCCCCCATAAATTCGAGCTGGACCATGCTGGGAGCTGTCATCCTCAGCCTCGCCTATTACGTTATATCCGGTGCCGCGAGCGCAGAAGCTGCACAGCTGGCTGATAATACAGCCGACAATAATCCCGCCAATCAGAATGCGCCTTCTCTCCAAGCGACGGGCAATCCAACCGCGCAGAACAGCTCCCCAGCACAGGACAATCCCCTAGCGCAAACAGCTTCTATTATTCCCCAAGGAGAGCGGCGCCCATGATCTACTGGCAGCTATTCTGGGGATTTCTGCAGGTCGGCTGTCTGGCCTTCGGCGGCGCCTACGCGGCCATTCCCTTTATCCGCGATATAGTTCTTTATTACGGATGGCTGGACGAAACGGCCATAGCCCAAATCATCGCCATCAGCGAAAGTACGCCAGGCCCCGTGATGATCAACATGGCCACCTATGTAGGCCAGACGCAGGGCGGTTTCGGGGGCGCCTTGATCGCCACCACCGCTGTAGTCATACCCTCATTCGTGGTGACCATCGTAATAATGGGCCTGCTGCGCAGCTTCATCTACAATCGCTGGGTGCGCACCTGCCTGCGCGGGCTGCTGCCCTGCATCGCGGGAATCATCATGCTTACGGGTTTAGTGATGCTGCTGAAATCTCTGACCTGGCCAGAGGCAGGAGGATGGAGCGGCATTAAGCTCACCATAGCGGCCGTCCTCATCGCGGTAGAGGCCGCTTACTATAAATACAAGCACACCATGCTGTCCCCGATTGCGCTGATCGTAATAGCCGCGCTGCTGGGCGCGGTGCTATGCCGCTAAGTTCTTTCCGCTATTTCCCGCACTGCCAAAACTGCGGCATCTATTTCGGCGTCCTCGGTAAACCAGGAGAAGCTGAACCTCACCGCCCCGCGCTCCTGAGTGCCCAGCGCCTTGTGCATGAGCGGAGCGCAGTGCGCTCCCGCCCGCACCGCAATGCCGTAATCCTCGGCCAAGACATCGGCCACAGCACCGGAATCCAAATCTGCGATATTCAAAGCCACAACAGCCGCGCGCTCGCGGGAAAAATCTCCGTATACGGTTACGCCCTGAATATCCCGCACCCCCGAATAAAAGCGCTGCGTTAGCTCGCTCTCGCGCTGGGCTATTTTATCAAGGCCTACAGAGCTGATGTAATCCAGAGCCGCGGACAGACCCGCAATGCCAGGGCCATTAAGCGTGCCCGCCTCTAAAACGGTGGGCATCAGCTGGGGCTGAGTGCGGCTATAGCTCTGCACTCCAGTGCCTCCTACCTTGAAGGGCCGCCAGTTCAAGCCTTCGCGGGCACAAAGCCCCCCGGTTCCCTGGGGGCCAAGCAGCCCCTTATGCCCTGTAAAGCAGAGCACATCAATGCCCAGATCTTCCATATCGACCGGACGCGTGCCCGCGGTCTGGGCGCAGTCTGCAATGAGCAGCGCCCCGCTTTTGTGGGCTAATTCGCTAACTCGGCGCAGATCGACCACATTGCCCGTTAAATTGGAGGCATGGGTACAGATTACCGCTTTAGTTTCCTGACGCAAAGCCTCTTCCAAAGACTTATAGTCTAAGCAGCCCTGGCTGTCGGCGGGAACGATCGCCAAATCCAGCCTCTGCTCGTCCTGCAGGCGGTACAGCGGGCGCAGAACCGAATTGTGCTCCAGAGCCGTGGTAATCGCCCGGTCTCCAGGCCGAAGCAAGCCACTGATGGCAACATTTAGCGATTCGGTAATATTGGAGGCAAAGGCCACGTGGTCTGGACGCCGACAGCCAAAAAACGCGGCGGCCTTGCAGCGGGCACTATAAATGCCGCGCGCGGCCTGCAGGCTGGTATCATGCACGCCTCTGGAGCTGTTGCCCCAGCCCTGCAGCGCTTTTACCATGGCTTCGGCCACAGTGTCGGGCTTGCGCACAGTTGTTGCTGCGTTATCGAGGTAAATCATAATATATTTTGTCAGAGATCAGCGAACAATGTCGGTAATTAAGCGTCAGCTAGCCTAACATTATGACTCCCCCTAAAGAATGGCAGGGGGAGATGTCGCGACTGCGACAGAGGGGGTGGCCACAGCTGATGGGGAATTGCGGTGTTACGTATGGTGTACGCCAACTAGTACGCCTATCAACAACGTAACGCTAACGCACATGAATAAGCAATACCCAATGCCATGACTCTTAAGTTACTGGCATTGGATCAGCTAAGCAAAAATCTTCATAAATCCTTGGCCAGCAATTCATAATTCCTTGGCCAGCAAAGCGGCACCGATAGCGCCGGCATACTGCCCGCGCTTTTCAGACAGCACTGGCGTCTGCAGCTCTCTTTCCAGGGCTGTATGAATATAGGCAAAATTGCACAGGCCGCCGGTAAGGCAAACCTTAGCCCCTGGATTGATAAGGCGTCTGGCCTGTGAGGCCACCTTTTTAACGATCGAATCGATGACCGCATAAGCGATATTTTCCCTGGCTTCTCCGCGGCCTATCAAGCCAATAACTTCAGATTCCGCAAAGACCGTGCACATGGAGCTAATGGACACCCCGCCGCCCTGCGCTGCCAGCTCGCACAGCTCCGCCTGACGCACTCCCAGGCTGTTGGCCATAACATCGAGAAAGCGCCCAGTTCCAGCCGAGCACTTGTCGTTCATCATAAAGTCCACGACTCTGCTCTTCTGGATGGCGATGATCTTCGTATCCTGCCCGCCGACATCGATAACCGTTATATCGCCGCTTCCGTACAGCCAGGACGCCCCGCGCGCATGGCAGGTGATCTCGGTCACGGTTTTATTGGCAAAGGGAACGGATACCCGGCCATACCCCGTAGCCACGCACAGAGAGTCCTCAAGGGAAACACCCTCCTGGCTCAGGCGCTCTTTTACGCTGTCGGCGGTATCGGCGCTGCTCCATCCCGTAGGCTGGGTATAATACTTGTGCAGCTGGCCTTCTGTGTCTAAAACTATCGTCTTAGTACAGGTAGAGCCTATATCAACCCCTATATAATAGCTTTGACTGCCCATATTACTTAAATCTAACAAAAGCGATCGCGGCGCGGCCTAATCTGGCAAGGAAGCGACACTATTTCATGGATAGCCGCCCCGTGGCGATCTATGCAGGCGCGCACCGCCTCGAGATCCCGCGGCAAGACCAAAAGCGCCATGCCGCAGGACAGCTCTCCCTGCAGAACGTGAGGAGTCGGGGTAATGCGCGCCAGGATGGCTTCGCTCTGCAGCAGCTCCTGCAGGGCTAAGCCCTGGGTATAGTTGTCGAAGAGCACATAATAATTGATTTCCGCTTCATCCATACCCGTTCATCCTCAGCGCGCCCAGCCGCTCTATAGCATTTCCACAAAAGCACCTATGCGAGTGCGCAGCTGCTCAGCGTCGGCATCGGTATAATCGGTTTCCAAGCCTAAAACTGGGATGCCCGCTTCTTTCAGGGCTTTCTCGACCTGATAGCCTTCGGTGTCGTACAGGCAGCAGAACTTCAGATTGACGTCGATGACGCCGTCGGCCTTGTACTCCTTGACGTAACGAATGATATCGTCGATGCGGCCAGTGTTGGGAGTAAAGCAGGCGCAGTTGGTCTTCATATAGCGCTCGGCCAGGGCCCGGAACTGTCCCTCAAGAGTGGTCTGGGTCTCATCGACTAAATTCTCAAAGTAGCGCGTGCCCGTGCACATCTCTTCGCAGACGACAGCAGCGCCGCTGGTCTCGATGATGTGATGCAGCTTCCAGTTGGGAATGGCTAAAGGAGTACCCGACACGAGCAGACGCTTGGTACCCTTGGGGAATACGGACACTTCATCCTTAATGCGCTGCTCTAATTCATCGGCCAGCTTGTTGCACATCTGGGCGCAGCGCACCGGATCGTCAAAGAAAGCGATCTGGGTAAGCAGCAGAACGTCCTTGCCGCTGATGGGCAGATTAGCAGCCTTACGAGCCGCGTAAACACGGGCCAAGGCTTTGCGCTTTTCGTTGATCACGCGAATCGCCTCGTTCAGGCTCTCCACGGTGATCTTATTGCCGGTAAGTTCTTCCACAGCCTTAGCAAAGGCGGCGATCTCCGCGGTCCACTTGTCCAAATCCTGGGGGCGCTTCATCTGAGGAAGGTCCATAATATGCATAGGCACATCCTGGCCTAAGATCTCCCAGGCCTTCTTTTTGCCGTCGCAGGTGGTCTCGCCCACATACATATCGGCGATGCGGAAGAAAGGACAGGTGCGATCCAAACGGGCGCCTACAGAAGCCTTGATCAGAGGGCAGGTAGCTTTGGGAAGGACCTTCTCCCCACCGGGCACCCAAAACTGCGAGCCACCGCAAAGTCCGGTCACAATGCCGTTGGCGGCGATCACTACCTCATCGGGTACATAAACGCAGAAGGTACCGAAGACCTTGCGCCCCTGCTTCTGGGCTTCAATGAGCTCGGCGGGACGGATGCCATGGATCTCGGCCACCACCATATCCCAGAAGGCCATCCCCTGGGGGCGATTCTGCTGAGAAAGGAAAACATCGCCAAAGGCGGTAGGCAGAACCTGACAAAGGTTGTCGTGGTTCTCCAGATCCATACCCAGTTCTTTCCACATCTCCACGTAATTGGACACGTTGCACACTCCTATCTTTCAATCGACAATATAGCAATGTCATTAAATAATTACGAGCATATTCGCGCTGCACTAGATTCAGCGACGGCACTGCTTTGCTACGCTCAGATGTGCCTTTCGCGGAACTAGTTACGCGCTTCGATCTGCTCGCAAAAGCCATGAAAAAACAATTGCCCTGCACGGACAGCCCTGCAAATACAGCTTAGCTATGCTCAGCTGCGACTGAACGCCAAAGCTGGCAGACACCATCAAAGCCAGAGCTCATAAAAGCAGCCTCCCGAAACAACGTCATCTGCGACAGCTACATCAAAGAGATCGCGACTCTCTATCGGAGCCCGCCAGCACATGCCGCACTCTGCGGTTATCGAGGTGGGCACAGGGATAAGACGCCCGGGCAGATCGTGTTTCTGACAGTAGCTTTCCATAGCCATAGCCGCCGTCGTGCTGGGAAAGGTGATAACCAGCCATAGGCGTTTGGTCATCACGGCTTTACCACATGCGAGGCCTGCAGCATTTTCTCTGCGATGGCGTACATGTTAGTAACCTGCCCTACCGCCAATTTTTCCTTAATCCCGTAAAAATCGAGACAGGTGCCACAGGTTAAGACTTCTGTGCCCTGATCAGCCAAGGAGCGTATATCATCCAAGGCAGGCGAGCCTTCACAGGTTAGGTGAGCTCCGCCGTTATAAAACAGCAGAGTCTGCGGCAGGGTTTCCTGCTGAGACAGAGCGTAAATAAAGCCTTTTATAAGCAGGCGGCCCAATTCATCATCACCAGCACCCATCGTACCGGAGCCGATCGCCACCACTACGCCGTTCTTTGCCACAGGCAGCGCACAGACAGTCTCGGCTTCCTGCAAGGGCTGCTCGGGGGCAATTCCTTCTTGACCCGTTATATGCACCGAAAGCTTGCCCTCAGCATCAGCAGCGATCTCGGCTTCATAGCCGCGATTTTTAGCCATGCGCTGTACGTTCTGAGCGGCGTTATCATCGCCAACTAGGATCGTAAACTCGCAGCATTCCCCATGCTCCTCCAGAGCCTTGCGAGTCTTTATCACCGGCACGGGACACTGCTCGCCGCGCACATCGAGCACAAACTTACTCATAGTTCATCACCATCATTATTCTATATAAAACAACGTTCGTTATCTTAACATATACACAACGTCATGTAAAGCTAACCTCTTTTGGCAAGCTATATGCGCTACCCTAAGTCCCATAGTGTTTCGCGAACATATTTGCGCTGCACCAGCTTCCGCGCCGGCAACATAGGGAGGTGTCCAAGGATAATGGAGAATCACTATCTAACGCGCAAAAAATGACACTGAATTGAGAACGATTAAATGTACGTTATTTACGGATACGGACGCCCGCTGTCACTTGATGGCCTAGCCAACAAAAACGAGGTAAAGCACGTTGTCTTAAGCAGTACCGGCCATTTGGGAGACTTAATCTTATTCACACCCTGCCTGCGCATCGTGCGCAATTCGTTCCCCTCGGCCGAAATATCGATATGCATTGCCCCGAAGCGCCTAGACGTCAATATGGTCAAAAACTGCCCGTATATCGACAGCTGCGTAGAGCATCGCTACGACGATATGAGCGTCCACCGCGAAATGGTAGCCAAGCTGCGCGCCAAAAAGCCGGAGCTGGCCATAGCCTTGCCCACCTCAACCCTAGACTACAAGTTCTGCAGCCAGGTTAAAGCCAAATACCGCATCGGACGCATAATGATAGAAAGATTCATGCGCCTGTTTTTTGCGCGCTTTTGGATGACTCACCTCATTCCCATCGGCTACAGGCCGAGCGCCAAGCTGGGCGTACCCATAACGCATGTCGTGCCAGGCGCTACGCTACCGCTTAAAATGCTGGGCTGCGACTGCAGCGACTTATCCCTGGAGCTGTTTCTCGACGAGCCCAGCCGCAAATACGCCGCCGAGGTATTCGCGCATTTTGGGGAGCCGGACATAGCGCTGCACCTGCACCAGCGCCTGTTCAATAACGGCGATCCTAACAATCCGATCTGGGAATACCGCGATCTCATCGGCCTGATTAAACAGCTGCTGAACGCGGACGGGGCTGAGAAAAAAGAGCGCAAAATACTCATAACCTACGGCCCGTTTGAGGCAAAAATAGCCGACAGCTTCCGCGCCGCCTTAGCAGAGACAACTAAGGTCTGCGTTCTGGACGGCAGCCAAGAGACTCTCGCGCCGACAGAGGTCAGCGACGCATCGGCCAGCATCCTGTTCGCAGGCAATCTGCCATTTCTGCGCTGGGCGGCCATGCTAGAGCATACAAAATTGGTCATAACTCCAGACACTGGCTCAGTTCACGTGGCGGCGGCCCTGCACAAACCGGTCATCGACATTTTCCCCGTCACCCACTACGCCTGGAACGTGCAGTCTTATTATCCCTGGCAGACGCCCAATACCGTAATTAAGAAAGACACTCCAGAACGCACCATACCCAAGATTCTAGACAGCGCCCAGAAATTTCTTAATAACCAACACTGACATGCAGGAGAAAAAAACTATGGCTATCGACAAGGTAAAAGAGTTTTTCAGACAGTATGGCCTAGAGAACAAGGTACAGGAATTCGAGGTATCCAGCGCCACGGTCGAGCTGGCGGCCCAAGCCTTAAACTGCGAGCCATGCCGCATCGCCAAAACGCTGTCTTTCATGGCCAACGGCCAGCCTATCCTCATTGTGGCCGCCGGAGATGCCAAAATAGACAATCCTAAATACAAAGCGCAGTTTGGCACCAAGGCCAAGATGCTGACGCCTGACGAAGCCATAAGCTTAATCGGCCACGCGGTTGGCGGAGTCTGCCCCTTCGCCGTCAACGCTGGCGTTACCGTTTACCTGGACGAATCGCTGAAACGCTTCAGCACGGTATTCCCCGCCTGCGGCAGCGGCAATAGCGCCATCGAGCTTACCCTGGACGAGCTGGAAAAGTATTCAGCCTCGGCTGCCTGGATCGATGTCTGCAAGGGCTGGCAGTAAATAAGTATCAGAGATTACTATTCAACATTATTGCTGTCAGCGCTATAAAAACCAATGGCATTGCCGTCTTCATTTCCGACAGCATCTGCCGCGGCCTTCGCTTTGTCAAAGCGGCACTGGATGTCGAGCTTCTTGTCTACCTTGGGATAGACCCCCAGCCGCAGCTGCACCTGCTGGGCAGATGGCTCATCGCCGGCAGGTTCAGCGGAGAGATGCTTCAGCAGTTTATCGTAATTCTCTTGACTGGGACAGTAGATCAGGAAGGTACTCTCTCCCTGATGGCTGCCGACACCGCCAAGCTTTCTAGAGAGCGTGCGCACCCGCGCACCGATGCGCTTTAGCACCGCGCTGCCAGAGGCTTTGTCAAAGGCGCTAAAGCCATTGACATCCACTACAACCGCATCCATGGGCA
>JAFSXO010000249.1 GCA_017444045.1 bacterium
CTTTCTTAAAAGCTGCGCTATAAGCCTATACTCCGGCAAATTGCCCAGCTTTGACAAAGCCGCATACACAATAATTCCAGCAGCTGTCAACGCCGCCAGCTCGGCCGCGCTGCCCATGCCGATAAGCGTTATAGGATAAATCAAAACGCCCATTTCCAGCGCGGTGCATAAGCCTGGCAGCGCGTCGCACAGCTGCTCAGCATAACCATAATGAAGCAGCCTGCGATTGGGATAAGCGTTCACCATCTGCACTAAAAACGAAGCGATAAAGAAGCCATACGCCAAAGCGGACAGCCCAAAAGACACTGTACCAAACAGGACGGCGACATAAATAAATGTCTTGGCAATCTCCTGAGCAAGAATTATGTCGCTGCGCCCCAAAGACCTTATAGCGTTCAAGTTGGCCGTATTAATGGGATCAAACATATTCATTACGCAGAAGATGCGCACAAACGGAACACAGACCAACCAATTTTCGGAAAGCACTAGCCTAATCAAAGGCTCACAGGCCACGCAGACCCCGACCATAACCGGAGCCATGACATAAAAACCGCTGCGCACAGTGCCTTTGGTCATGACCCGCACGCGCTCTAAGCTGTCCTGCACCGAAGAAAGGGCCGGAAATAGCACATGCTCGATCGAGGTATTAATCGTAAGCGAAATGCCAGATGCCAGCTGAGACGAACGGTTGTAAACGGCCAGCTCCGCTCCAGTCAGCTTTTTGCCGGCGACCAAATAGACAAACTGCGTGCAGACCTTGGACAGCATGTCCGCGACCAGAAGCTTCCAGCCGTATGAGACAAGCCGCCCCAGCCTGGGCAGCGAAAACTTGAGCCTTGGCTTCCAGCCAGTAATCAGCCAGGCAGCCATAGTGCTGGCCGCGCCAGCCACCACCTGCTGCACCACTATCGACCACACGAAGAGACCTTTGGCAAACATCCAGCCCCAAACGGCAAGCGACAGCAGTGTGCCCAGCAATGTGGCCCCAAAATACTGCTTAAACAGCATCGTGCGGGCGGCGTAAGCATAGACAATACTGCGGACACCGGCAAACATTACGATTAAAGAAAGCCAGCGCAGGATTTCCGCGAACTCAGGCAGGCCGTAAAATGCAGCAGCCCAGGGAGCTGCAGAAAAAGCCGCGGCATACAGTAAAGCGCAGAAGACTAGATTAAAATAAAATGCCGTTGAAAAATCACAGTCGTCGGCATCCTGCTTCTGAATAAGGGCGTAGGCGATTCCGCTTTCGGTTACAGTAAGCAGAATATGCGTTACCACCGTGATCATCGCTATGATGCCAAAGGCCGCGGGAGTCATATTCCGCGCCAGCAGCAGCTCGACGCCAAAGGCAGTCCCGAACACGCAGACGCGCTCCGCCACCCGCCAGAAGGAATTGGATATCAGCGTTTCGGCTGTGTCAATCCGTTTTGCATCAGCTGACTTTACTGGCATGGCCTTGGGCTGATCGCTTTAGCTCTGTGCACTGAAATAGCCTGAAGATAATAAAACAGTCTCGGCGCATACCGCTTTACGCAGCCGATGAATATGCCAACCGCCCAGCAAAGCGGAACGCAGCGCATCCTGGCAGGTATGGCCGCCACCGACAGCAGTCCTGAGCTTATTTTTCCCCTCTGCAATATAAAACCATTCTGTCTACGATTTAACAAATATCTTAAGATGTACATTTTATGACGGCAGTCAGACGCGCATATTTCAGCTATGCACTGCATAAGCACCGCCGCGCAGTATCCCAAGGCCTGATCCAGAATCGCCGCATCGCGGATTCCCCAATACCGGTACAGCTGGCAGATGTCTTCAATTTCCGCCTGGCGCCTTAGGCACAGATGCTGCCAGGATTCGCTGGTAAGTATAGAGGACGAGCGCTGCTGAACATAATAATATCCGGCTTTAGGGCAAACGGCCAGCCGCTCGAGATCTCTGAAAACCCTAATATTGAAATGCATATCCTCGCTACTGACATTGGGCACATAAAGCTGGCGCTGGCGCAGATAATCCAAGCGATAAATTTTATTCCACTGCGGCGCCATCAGAGCGCTGTTAAGATACCTGTGAAAACACCGACGAATACTCCCGCTGTCTGTATACACAGCCTCATCTGCGGCTACCGCATAAGCGCGAAGCCGCCCGCCGCACTCCTGATAGGTTAGCAGATAGCCGCCAATGACCGCCTGGGCATCATACCTTTCAGCCGCTTCAAACATATTCTGCAAATAATCCGCGCTGAGCCAGTCATCGCCGTCCATCATGTACAGATACTTGCCCTGGGCTTCATCTATACTGCGATTTCTGGTGAGCGCCAGGCCTACATTCTCCTGATGCACCACGCGTATGCGGCCGTCCCGCCTTGCATATGCCTCAGCGATAGCCCCTGTGCCATCGCTCGAGCCGTCATCTATCACAATGCACTCAAAATCGGTAAAGGTCTGGGCTATAACGCTGTCTAGACATCTGCCTAAGTACTGATCAATATTATATGCCGCAATGGCCACCGATATGCTTACTCTACCATTATTTTTCATTGAGCAACACTACATCCAAAATTCCCCAGCCGATTATACAGTTATGCTTGTAAACGACTTCAGGGGTATAATACGGTTCCAAAAACGGCAGCGTATACTGAGAATGCCGCTGCGACAGTACCAGCACCAGTCGATGACCTTTCAGCACCTTTTCAACAAACGTACTGCTCATCATCCACGGCCGCAGGGTCAGAACAGGCAGCTTTCCTGGAATCGGATACTGCTGGCAGACCAGCTCCTCCCCCTTCTTATACTCAAATCTGATGCCGTCGGGATTGTAGGCCATTGCAAAACCGTAAACCGAATAGGGCGGCTGCAAGATCAGGACATCGCCTGGCCTGGATATTTCATCGATTTTATTTACGGCGCCCTCCCAATACGCATTCCAAAGCTCGTTGCAGAATGGGAAAGCCGCGCACATTACCGCCGCGCCGCTTATAGCCACGGCCGCAAAAGCCTTCCTGCTCACAGCTCCCAGACCGCTGAACAGCAGCACCAAAAATGGTGCCAGCATCGGCACCACATAGCGCGGATGGCCCCAATAAATAAAATTAAAGAATGCCGCGCCAGCCAGCAAAAAAGGCGGAAACAGCAAAGCCAGCGCCATAAGCTTGGCCGTAGCAGCGCACTGCTTTACCAAGCGCCGGTAGCCCAGGACCATCACATACCACAGCAGGCCATTAATAATCAGAGAAGCCAGCGGCGCCGCATAGCTTAACGCCTCTCCCCAGGCAGTATCGCGGCCTAAGCTGACAAAATCGCTAAGGTTCCAGCCCAGAAGGTAAAGCGGAATTGAAAAATAGGAGATGGCTACTTCGTTTACAAAATGCCATACGTTGGCAGCGCTGAGGGGATCTACACCGGTAACGGCCGCTGGATGAGGGATCAGGCGGGTCCATATCAGCCAGAGCAGACTCGGCAGACAGCCAATGAAGCCCAGCAGAGCGATAAGCCTTTTGCTCACAGACGTATCGACAGCCAGCGCCCAGACGCAGCAGATGAAAAGCTCGATGGTCCCCACATAATGTATGCTGCCGCATATCAGGCATACCACACCAAACAGCAGCCAGCGCAGCCTTTCGCGCTGCTCGCCAACAAACGCCAAGGGAACACGGCTGTCTTTTATGTCGAGCATTCCGAGCCAAAGCAGCGTCATAAAGCAAGTGAGAAAGCCATAAGGGCGGAATTCGGCATCGGCGACAAAAAGCTGATAATTGAGCGCCATTAAAGCGGTAAGCCATAGCGCCTCGCGCTGCTCAAAGAAACGGCGCATCAGATAAAACGACAATACGAGCGTCGCTGCTCCCAGGATCACGGAAGGCATACGCAGCCAGAATATATTCTGGGTCAGCAAGACCAGCGGGCACATGACAAGGTGCAAAAAAGGTGTATGCACATCTCTGCGCATAATTTCCAGGATACCCTCTGGTCCGCAGGCGCACACGCACTGGTTAAAGGCTTCATCTACATAAGCAGGCTGAACATAAGACGCGATCAGGCGAATGGCCACGCCTAAAAAAACAATTATAGTCAGCCAGCGTTTGCTCTCTTTCATAAAGACTTATCTTCCCTTAACACATCACACGTTTTATACGCATATACCGAACCTTTATAGCATCTATAATTCTTCGCCGACCTTCATGGTGGTTACATATATTGTAGCCTCGTCGGTATTACCCAGAAAGCGTACCAAAACCTTCACCGTGTGTTCCCCCTCTTCCGGCGCTTCGTACACGGCCTCGGTTGCGCTAAGAGTGCGCAGCGTTCCCGCCCCCTGCAGGCGCCAATACACCTTTGTATCTATATCTTCAAGCACCTTCTGCAGCTTATCGCGTTCCAGTTCGCCGTCGGTTACAATTTTGTACGACAGGCGCACAGTTTCGCCGGGCTTGATAACCGATGTGCCAGGCCGCAGCTCGGCTGCCACGTCCGGAAGCTGATCGTAAGGGATAACATCGGCAAACACAGTTGCCTTGCCAGTAGGAAGCCCATAAAGCGAGAGGCGCCGCTTTTCATAATTGCGCAGGGCGCGGCTGCCGCCGTAGCGCAGATGGACTAAGCGGGAACGCGAAGCAACCGGCTGCCCCTCCGCGTCGCAGGCCCTGGCGCTGATGACATAAATTCCCGCCTCAAAATCGTAGAAATCCAGGGGAACCCGCCCGGCGGGCTTATCAAAAAGCACCGTTTTCCAGGGAGCTGTTGCTTTAGGGTCTTTGGGCAGAATATCAATATACACCTCAAGCTGGCTGCCGTGCACCGGGCGCACATCATACTCCAGCACCACGGGGCCGCGTTTTAGCGCTTCAGCCAAAACACCGTTGCCATTGACCAAAATAGCCGGCGTCAC
>JAFSXO010000250.1 GCA_017444045.1 bacterium
CCGGAACCATAAACATTGAAAATCCCAGCATATACGCGACCATCGACGAGCTGGGGCAGTTTAATTTTAGCACCCTGGCGACAAAAAAAGACAAAGACAAAAAGACCGAGATGCCGCCCCTGCGCTATCTGGGCGCCGACCTGCACATTAACAGGGGACGCATCGTATTCAGGGATATGCGCAACGGCGGCTTTCTGTATCAGCTGGACAATGTACAGCTCGATGCGCAGGCTCACCCTCTGCAGCCCGCCGAGTTTACCCTTTCCCTAAGCCCGACCCAGGATCACGACACGCCAGGGCAGTTTCAGCTGTACGGCAGTATATATCCAGAGCGCCCCGAATTCAGCGCCAGACTGCACCTGCAGGACTGGCAGGCTAAACGTCTGGCCGACTATCCGCTGGCCAAGCGCTTCGTCTCCTGCCACGACGGCCTGATCGCCGCCGATTTATGGGCCGAATGCCGCGCCCAGGAATGGCCGCAGACCCTGCAGCATCTGTCATACGGGGGCACGGTATCGCTGGATAAGGGTCTTATTATGGTACCCCAGCTAGCTATGCAAGTGCGCCAGATACGCGCTAAAGCCCAAATCGCCAACGGGCTGATCACCATAAAGGACGCCTTTGCCAATTTAGAGGGCGTAGGCGCTATACTGAACGGCAATGTTTATCTGCCCCCGCGCTCCCGCCTGGATCTAAGCTTAAGCATACCCCGTCTGCGCACCGAGCTGATAGAGCAGATAATCCGCAAAAAGCTGCCGCTGAACGGCAAAGCCTCTATCGCGATCAAAGCCGAGGGCCCATGGAACCGCCCCCAGCTTAGCGGCACTATCGGCGTCGACAGGCTGGCCATTCAGGGGCAGGACTTAAAGAACTGCCAGATCGACTGGAGCTTTGAGGATAAAATACTGAACATCGCCAAGCTGAAGGGGCAGGCGATAGGGGGAGATTTCCAGGGCAGCGGCTTCGCCTACCTAGACCCTAAGAATCCGTATGTGCTCTTCAGCTTAAAGGCCCAAAACGCCGACCTCAGCGATATGTCGCCGGTAGGCGGCAAAATTGGGCGCTTCGATGTCAATCTGCTTGGCAGCCTAAAGGATCCGCTCATTTACGGCGACAGCTCCGGCATAAGCGGATTTAGCGGGGCTGCTTCGCCCTTATCCAGCGTATCAGGCCACTTTCTATGCACCAAAGACGGACTGATGCTCAGCTCAGGACAGGCCGACACCAGCTATGGCCAGGTCAGGCTGCCTTACGCCTTTTATGACCTTAAGAGCGCCGAAGTGCTGGCGGCCGTAAGCACTGACAGCTTTGCCCTGCCCACCCTTCAGGTCAGAGGCTTCGGC
The DNA here is from genome assembly GCA_017444045.1 of bacterium. Classification (GTDB taxonomy): domain Bacteria; phylum Vulcanimicrobiota; class Xenobia; order Xenobiales; family Xenobiaceae; genus JAFSXO01. The sequence continues at coordinate 1,344 of JAFSXO010000250.1, forward strand.
AGCATAAGCGGCAATCTGGGCGGCGACTTTCAGATCGACGGCTCCCTCAAAGACATAAACAGCCTGTCTCTGTACGGGCATAGCCGCAATTCCGACGTAGTGCTTAACGATGTGCTTTTTAGCGGCTTCAATGGCAGCCTGGGCTTAAAGAACATGAACCTGTTCTTTCCCTGCCTAAGCGGACATGCCGCCTCTGGCGACCTGAGCCTAGCCGGATGGGTGGGTTTTAAATCAAATGGCAAGAACTTCGCCTATTCCGGCGACGGCAATGTTTCGCTGCTGGGCGAAGGGGTACGCCTGGATCAGCTCATCAGAATCATTAAGCTAAAGCTGCCTCTAAATCTCTCGCAGCCCGCCGATATTGGGGCAAACTGGTTCGCCGAAGGAACCAGCAAGGGCAATTGGGCTAGGCTTTACGCCAATGCCGCCGATGAGGCGGCAGGCCATTTCGCGATGGCCTCGCAGGCCGTATACGTGGACCGCGAGCTAGGCGCTCTGGCCTGGGCCGACAGCGTCCCGCTCGGCCACATCAAAATCACGCCGACGCTGTATTTAGATGGCGGCGTTACCGGGCAGATGGCAGCCGGAGGGCCGATAAACGATCTGGGTCTGGCTTACTGCGCCAATCTAGACAGCGTGCCCTTAAATGGACTTCACGACAGCACCATTCAGGGAATGGGCACAGGAAGCTTCAGCAGCGGCAAATTAGCGCTGAGGGACAATCTGTTCAGCTGGGAATACCAGCGCCCGAAGTTCTCGCCGAAAACCAGCCCTGTTCAGGCACTTTCAGGCCAGGCCAATTCCTGGCTGGGCTTAGAGTTCGCCGATAAGCTGAAGGTAAGAAATTTTGCCCGCGCCAGCCTGCCTCAGAAAGGCACGCTCATCGTAGACGGCTGGTATGATGTTAAGCAAAAGGCCTACGACGCCAAATTCAGCGCCTTGGGCGTAGACTTATGGTGGCTAACCCGCCAGCCCGCCATTCCCCAGCTGGAAAGCGCCGCCAAAAGCATCAACCTAGCCGCAGGCTTCGCGGCCGCTCATGGCCATTTAAAGGGCGACCTAAAGCATATGCAGCTGATGCCCGGCACAAATTTCGACATGCCCTGGATGCTCATGTACCGCAACGGAGATTTCGACTCCTTCAGCGGTGTAGGCAGCATATGGAATGAGCCCAGCGAAAACAGCTTCCTGGGCATGATCCATGTCGACCCGCTGGTGCTTTCCCGGCGCGTTTTCGATCCCGCCCTGCCGTATGGCCAACAGATTCAGAAATACGATTGGCTAAATAATTTCCGCCAGGGCTGGCTCTACCTCGACGGTCTGATCGACGGCCCCGACATATCTATGGCTATAGCTGTAGACGGCTGGGATTTAGATTCAGCCATGGCCTTTGCGCCTGCCAAGCTGAATAGCATAGACGAAGGCCTCTGCACCGGGCTATGGCACAGCGACGATCTGACCATATCCCTAAATACCAAAAAGCCCCTTATGGAAAGCTTAGAGCTTGGCGGCACCATCGCCCTGGAAAACGGCGCCCTCAATTTCAAAGACTGGAGCATACCCGTCAAGGATTTCAGCGTCACCGTATCGCAGCACGGTCCCGAGCTGGCCTTGGAAAAGATACTCTTCGATACCGGTATGCAGGCGCTGCACGGCAAAGGCAGGCGCGATGCCCAGGGCAGCTGGAATGCCGATATCTGGGCACAGGATATTCCTCTGGAGTATATTTCCAGCTTTTACAGCGATTTTTCACGCCTGAGAGGCAAAGGCGATCTGGCCCTGCACTTAACCTCTCCCAATTCCAATTTTTCCAAGCCCACGCTTTGCCTGGGGTTCGAGGGCAAAGATGTTACCCTGCATCCTGCGCATAACCGCACCGAGCTTCTGTCGATAAGCCAGGATGTGCAGGACAGTGGCAGCGAAAAGAGCAACGCTCTGGCAAACAAGGTATTCGGGCAGAGCAGTGATGGCGAGCGGACGCTCACCCCAGAAGAGCTGGCGCAGAAAAAGGAAGAAGAGCGCCAGCGCCGCCTGCAAAGCTTCATAGAGCAACTTTCGCGCCCTGTAAGCTTTTCGCGCTTCCAGCTGGGCCGCATCGGTCGCACCCCCGAGGGAGAGCTTTACACCGATCCCTCGCTGGGCTTAACTCTGGAAAAGAATCCCACTAGCTTTAGCCTGGACATTCCCGAGGACGCTGTCAGCCTTGAAGCCTATACCAGGTCCATAGACGCCAGCATCTTCAGGCGGCCCAGACAGTCCAGTCCCACCGCCGACACCTCGGCAGCTTCCCCAGAGAAATCGTCCGAAAAGGGAAATGCCGACCAGAGCGCCAGCAGCGCCGAAAACAGCCAGCCAGCTTCGGACTCTGCGACCTCTGAGCCGCAGGGACCGGTAACCAAGCTCGCCGCTTCAGGACACATCGACTTCGGCTTAGATTTCAGCTCCGGCGCGCAAAAGTGGTTTATGGGGCCTGACGGTCCGGATTTCGGCCTCGATGGGCGTCCCTTCAGGCTGAGCGTAGACAACTTTACTAACGACATGCTGCGCTCAGTCTTGGGCAAGCTGCCAGAATCCAGCTTCTTTAACGTGTCCGGCGATCTTAGTATGCGAGGCCAGTGGTTCCGCGACAGCAATCTCAGCCAGCCCAGCGACAGCCTTAACTATCTGCTCACCGTAAAGGATTTAAGCTTTGGCCACTACGATGAGGAAAACGCCAACAAAGACTGGATCGGACTGGAGCTTGAAGACAAGCTGGAGGTGCATTATGCCCTCCAGGATCAGCTGGGCAAGCTGACCGTGCCTCCCTTCCATATTAAGCCTCATGTAAGCGCTTCAGAAGCCAATACCAGCGGCTCTAAAGCCTCTAAAGCGGCGGAAAAGGAAAGCTTCGGAGAGGTTACCGGCGAGGCAGATATTGTCTTGGCCAAGGGAAGCAACAGCATAACCCCAGAAGAAGCCAGCTTTGCCAGACTGAAGGTCAGCAATATGCCGGTTCTAGGCATGGCCTCGTATCTGACAAACAGCGCGTCCTTTGGGCACATCGATTCCATCTACCTAGAAGCCCACGGTCCGGTAACCTCGCCGGACTTCGACCTAGCCTTCCAGGTGCGCGATGGCAAAATCGGCAAGGTTGACTACAGCTCTCTAGAGGGAAGCGTTCAGGGGCGTCTCCACGATGATTCTTATATGATCGATCTCGGCCAAAACATAGACGAAGCCCTGCGCCTGTATTTGGGCAACAAGAAGCGCCAGGACTGGAATGTCAACGTCTGGGGCCAGATTCCCCTTAAAGTCGAGCGGCAGAAGCTGAATTACGATGGCATACTCATCCCAGTTTGGGAAGGCGTGTCCTATCAGGAAAACGGTGAGCTAGATCTGACCGCCAACCTGACCGACAAACAGTTCAGCACCATCGCCGAGCTGGTGCCCGACATAAATAAGACCTCGGGAACACTGAAGAGCGATGTGCGCATAACCGGCAGCCCTATGGAGCCCAATATCAGCGGATACCTGAGCCTAGAAAAGGGGTTTGTCGATCATGACAAAGCCGGACAGATAACCGATATCAATGTCGAAGCCAAATTTGAAAAGATGTCAGCCGAGCAGCTAGAGAGCGAGTTCCAGGAGCGCATGAAGGCCATCCAGGAGCGCAGAAATGCTCTCGGCCAGCGTCCCCTAATCCAGCGTAATAACAGAAAGCCCAGCACGCCAATGGCTCTGCCGGACATCAGCCGCCTCTCCCTGGAAAAGTGCGAGGCACTGATCGGAGGGAAAAAGCTCGCAGCCAACGGTAAGGCCGATGTTATGGGTTTCATCCCGCTCGAGGCAAAAATTGACATCAGCGGCAAGGATCTGCCTCTGCGCTGGGGCAGCCTTTTTGAAGGCATCGTCGACGTAAACGCTCAGGTAAACGCCAACCGGCGCCGCCGTCCCGATTCCAGCGAGTCACGGATGACCATGATCCTCTCAGGCGACATCAACGTGAAGGCCGGAGAAGTGGGAGTATCGCTGAGCGACACCAGCAGCGGCGAGGGCGGAGCTAACTGGAAGTCTGTGCCCTTATATTACCAGCTGCTCCTCAATATGAGCGACAATGTATGGATAAATGCCTACAATTCGCGTGTCCGCACTTCCGGAACCCTGTACATCATGCCCAACGAGACCACCAACGCGCCTCAGTTGGCCGGAACTGTCGATATTTCCCGAGGGACTCTGGCGGTTCCCTTCTACGATGTGCGCTTCAAGCTGCGCAGCGGCCAGCTGACCTTTGAGAGCAGCAATAACCCTGTGCTGGAAGACGTTATGGCCGAATCCGAGGTACAGGGCTACCAGATCAGCACCTTCGTCGACGGCTCCTATCCGAATATAAACCTCCACTTCAGCTCTTACCCTCAGCTGGAGGAAAACGAAATTAAGCAGCTCTTAGCCCTGGGGACGATATCCAACGCATCGGTAGCCCCCAGCAATATGAACAATGAGGTGCCCACCATAGGCCAACAGCAGTACGCCAGCACCACCTACAACAACAATCAGGGCACGGCTATGCTTTCCCGTATGCTGGCCTCGCCCCTGACCAGCAGCATCAGCAAGCTGCTGTTCCTGTCCGATTTTTCCGTCGATATGAATGCTGACAACAGCTACGCTATCAAGATAGCCAAGGCCATAGATCCCAACGAAAGGGTGCTTTTCACCCTTACCAGCTCATACGATCCTAAGTATAACTACCAATACAACCTCTACGGAGTGGAATGGCGCGCCAAGCGCAATCTAATGGTGCGCATAGCCGCCGACGAAAAAGGTCACATACTGCCTTGGTTCCAGGGGCGCTGGGAGTTCTAGATGGCATTTTGGTGGGCGCGCAAAAAAACCAAAATGGTGTTTATGGACGTAGGCGGCGTAATCGTGAACTGCGATTTAGACCGTTATCTGCCGATATGCTGCGCTAAATTCCATACCACTCCCGAGCCATTAATGCGCGAGATCAGTATCCGCGTACCCGATTTAGAGCGAGGAGCTATCGATTCGGCTACCTTTTGGCGCGAGATAGGGGAGAGCCTATGGCGCCGCGGAGAGGGAAGGATATCTGACGATGCTGGCCTGTGCCACCTATGGCGCGATTTAATGGTCTCCAGCCTAAGCGTCGACGAGGATGTTATCAGGCTGTGCCAGCTTATGCACCGCAACGGACTGCGTCTGGGCGTACTGTCCAACGTTATACCCGAACACGCCGATTATCTGCGCAGCCGCGGTATTTACGCGCCTTTTTTACCCTGCATTATTTCCTGCGAGATCGGTATGCGCAAGCCCAATGCCGACATTTACCATCTAGCGGCCAGCCAAGCCAACGTAAAGCCCAGCGAATGCCTGCTTATTGACGATTTAGAGAGCAATGTAAAGGGCGCCAAAAGCGTGGGCATGGACGCATATCTGTTCACCGACGCTAGCTCTTTAGCCCAGGAGCTATTGCGGCGCGGCCTTATAAAAATATAGCGGGCGCCAAACTGCCGTTCAGCACCCGCCTATTCTGTTACAATTTCTTGTCGTCGCTTTTGTTGGGGTTGGGGCGCACATTGCGCTCGCGCCCATACAGCAGAGTAATATCGCGCAGACGGTTGGCCGCAAATTCATTCAGCTGGCCTGGGAAAATACGCCAGGTCCAATTGCCGTAGGGCTCTCCGGGCTTGTTCATGCGCGCCTGGCTGCCTAAATCCAGGATGTCCTGCACGGGAACAATAGCCACCTTTGCGTGAGAGGCGAATATGCCGCGGATCATAGTCCAGGCCATATCCCAGCCGTCGGTAGCGAAGTAGCGCCTGAAATGATCGCGCTCTTCATTGGTGCTGCTCTGCTCATACCAGCCCCGCGCCGTATCGTTGTCGTGAGTGCCGGTATAGGCGATGCAGTTCTCGGGATAATTGTGCGGCAGGAAGGGATGTCCGCCCCAGCATCCCGGACCAAAGGCAAACTGCAGCACCTTCATGCCGGGCAGCTTGAATTTGTCGCGCAGCTCATAAACGCTATCGGTTATATCACCCAAGTCCTCGGCAACGATGGGATGCTCGTTGCCAAAGACCTTCTGCAGGGCTTTGAATAAATCGGCGCCAGGGCCCTTTACCCACTTGCCAGAGCGGGCGGTAGCAGCCCCAGCCGGCACTTCCCAATACTCATCGAAGCCGCGGAAGTGATCGATGCGCACCATATCATAGCGGGCCAAGGCCGATCTGAAGCGGGCTATCCACCACGCATAGCGCTTGGATTTCATAGCCTTCCAATTATAAAGAGGGTTGCCCCAAAGCTGCCCATCGAGAGCAAAGTAATCCGGAGGCACGCCAGCTACGCAGGTGGGCTGCTTGGTGGCCATATCAAAGTGGAAAAGCTCCGGATTAGCCCAGGCATCGGCCGAATCCATGGCAACAAAGATGGGAATATCGCCCAAGATCTTAATGCCGTTGTCGTTCGCGTAAGAGCGCAGAGCGTTCCACTGTATAGTGAACACCCACTGCATAAAGCAGTAAGCCTCTATCTCCTTGGCGTAATCCTGGCGGGCCTGTTCCAAGGCGGCCGGCTCGCGATCGCGAAGCGGCTGCTCCCACTCAGTCCAGGCACAGCCCTGATGAGCGTCTTTTAGAGCCATAAACAGCGCGTAATCGTTCAGCCATTCGGCTTCCTTAGAGCAGTACTCTTTAAAATGCTTAAGCTTTGCTTCGTTATTAGGCAAGTAAAGATTAGCGACCGCCCTACGGAGTATTCCCAGCTTCCAATGGTAGATAACGCCAAAATCGACGCGGCCGGGATCTGAAGTTACCTCAGCCGGAGCATCATTCAGCTCCTGAGGATCGAGCAGTCCTTCGGCTGATAGCTTCTGCAGTCCGATTAGGTACGGATTCCCCGCGTGAGTGCTGAAGCTCTGGTAGGGACTGTCGCCAAAGCTGGTAGGGCCTAGCGGCAATACCTGCCAAATGCTCTGCTCGGTGCTGATCAGGAACTCTATCCACTCATAAGCTTCGCGGTCAAAGCTTCCGATTCCATAACGGCCGGGCAGGGAAGTGGGGTGAAGAAGCACTCCGCTGCAACGATTCAGTTCCATGTACTTAACCCTTGCAAAGCTCAGTCGTCAAACGGCAAATCTCCAAGAAAGCGCGTTTCTTGTCGCACAGGCCGCCGGCAGCCCCGCTGTTGCGGCAGGAAAGCTCCTCTAAGCCGAGCTTGCCCATGAAATATTTGTGGATCTCTTTTTTGTCTTCTACCGAAGACGCGCTGTCCATAAGCTCCTGAACCTGGTCTAGATAACCAGGAGTGTGGCTGGAGCAGGTGTGAGCAATATGCTCGGCATCGGGATACTTGTTGGTGATGTTGGACACCCAGTCCAGCTGCTGGAAACCGCGCCAGCCCAGGCTCTTCAGATCCCATTTGCTGATGCATTTGTTCATCTCGCGCAAAACCTTGTCATTGTCGGCCATTTTATAATCGCCGCCCATGGCGCTAATACCGCTAATACCGTCCATACAAACCTCCATAATAAGCAAACAAGTGCCGCGCTATGAATCTTCTGAGACCAGCGCACCGACCTCGGCCTGCACTTATTAACCTCAGCCTGCACTTATTAGTGCGATCAAAGAAATATATATATTATTAAACAATAGCTAGAAAAGGCCTTTAATTTCTGGGAGTTAATCGCAGCTCACTGACATTGCCCTCGCAGAGGGTTAGCGACATCGGCCAATGCAAACATAGGATATTATGACTCGATCGTGAAAATAAAGGGTTCCTAAAAACTAATCGATCCAAGGCAGGTGTCTTACGGATATGGAATTTCACAGAGTTATCGTTGATAAATTGGGCATAGATGTCGTTACCCACGATCCTGTTGTCATTCTCAGCGACACCCAAACGGGTCAGGTAGTGCCTTTAGTGATCGGTATTTTTGAAGCGACTTCTATCGCCTTTGCCTTAGAGCATCAGAAGATGCCGCGCCCCTTAGCTCACGATATCATCATAGACATGGTTGAGCAGCTCGAGGCAAAGATTCTGCGCATTGAAATACATTCAATCGTCAACGATACCTATTTATGCAATATTATTGTCAAAAACAAGGACAATGAGATTATCGAAATAGATACCAGGCCCTCCGATGCCATAGCTATAGCCCTGCGCACCGATGCAGATATGTATATCGCCGCAGAATTAATAGAGCGCGTCGGCATTCCCAATAGCATTACCGCTTCCAGCTCCATAACCGATGATGAAGATGCGGAGGAAGGCGCTTCTGGGCATATCATTTTATCTCCCTGCCGTACCAGAGATAGCCAGGAAGACGAGCGTGAAAAGAAAGAATCAGAAGTCGACGATTTTTTGGACAACATCGATCTCAGCGACATGGATTTAAGCAACATTGACGACGACAGCGATGACGATGAAGACGATGACGATGACGATGAATAATGGCAAGCTTTATTATCGGGTCAGTATCGTTTAGCATTCTAATATAAGAAATACGCTAAAGCACATGAAACAGCGCTGCCAATGTCATCGATCCGCAGCCAAATAACATTGACTATCGCTAATTAAAAGTGATAAAGATTAATAACCAATCTCATAAACTTTAGCAATGGCTAATAGATCCCCATTATAACTCCCCCTAAAGTATGGCAGGGGGAGAAGTCGCTTCAGCGACAGAGGGGGTGGCCACAGCTGGGGGGAATTGCGGTGTTACGCATGTTGTATGCCAGCCTGAACGCTGACCAACAACGCAGCGCTAACGCACATGAATAATCAGTAACAATGCCATTGAACCTTAAATTAATGGCATTGGGATTAATAAAGATAAATAGCAGCTCTATCGACATGGGAGGTCTCGGCGTATGTCGTTATCCAATTACGGATCTTCAGGATTAAATACACTGCTGTCGAGTTCATCAGTATCGAGCACCATCCTACAGAATACTATCGACAGCCAGAATGAAGAGATAAAGAAGGAAGAAAAAGCAGAAGAAGCCGCTGAAGCCAAAGAGACCGCCAAAGCCAAGGAAACCGAAACCGAACAAAAGGTAGCGGTACAGGAGCAAAGCCAGAAGCTTTTAGAGACACATGAAAAAATCTCCAGCCGTTTAGAGAGCATTTTGCGCGGCGATAAGGGAGCTTCTGAAAGCGCCGGAAAGGATGCCGAGGCGCTGTTAAACCAGCTTGAGAACCAGAGCGACGACTTCTCCCCAGAGACACTGCAGCGCCTGCGCGCCATGAGCCAGAACGCTCAGGCTAATATTAAGCAGAACAAAGAGCTGGCCCAGCAAAACCGCCAGATGGATTTCGCCGAACAGGCCAAACGCACAGCCCAGCAGCTGCGCGAGCAGATGCCCACTGCCGAACGCGAGCTAAGCGGGCGCACCCAGCCGAATTCTCCTTCAAGCAGCCAGTCCGGCTCCGCAGCCTCTGCCGATTCAAAGGCTGCCAACCAGCAGGCCAAGCAGAGCGATGCTAAACAGCTAGCCCAGGATCAGCAGGCTAAGCTAGATGGCCTAAAGCAGCAGCCTAAGGGTATGCAGCAGGGCTTTAATTCCGCCGCCGGCTTGCAGCGTCCCGACGGCCAGTACAGCAGCTTAATCGGCAGTCAGCAGACCAAGCAGGAAGCGGCTAAGCCAGAGACCGCCGCACAGCAGGCCAAACAGGAAGCGGCCAAGCCAGAGACCGCCGCACAGCAGGCCAAACAGCAAATGGCCAAGCCTGAGACCGCCGCACAGCAGGCCAAACAGGAAGCGGCCAGGCCAGAAACCGCCGCACAGCAGGCTAAGCAGCAAATGGCCAAGCCTGAGACCACAGCCCAGCAGGCCGCCAAACAGGACGCCATCGCACAGCAGGCTAAGCAGCAGGCTACCAAACATGATGCCATCGCACAGCAGGCTAAGCAGCAGGCTACCAAACATGATGCCATCGCACAGCAGGCTAAGCAGCAGGCCATCAAACAGGATGCCATCATCCAGCAGGCTAAGCAGCAGGCCGCTAAGCCCGAAACCGTCGCCCAGCAGGCCAAACAGGAGATTTTAAAGCCAGACGCTCAGCAGCATCATGAGACATCTTTAGCGGCATCAGCCAAGACCGCCGTCGAGACGCACTCGTTAGCCTCTGCGGCCTCCAAACCAGCCGCTATGGCTCAGACCGCCGCCAAGGAGTCCGTAGCTCCTGCCGGCACCGCTGTCAGCAGCAGTACCGCCCAAAGCTCAGGAATTAGCGGCAGCGCCGCTCCCGCAGCGTTTTCAGCGACAGAAGAGGCAGTCCCCGAGCTCCGCCCAGAACAGCTTGACAGCCAAACGCGCAACGGTATTTTTGCCGACAAAGATACAAAGGCGCCATTAACCTCAAAAGCGGTATTGGACAGCGTCCCCAAGCGGGAAGGCACCGACAAAGCCTCTATGCAGCTGCGCAGCGAGATGTCCATCAGAGCAGAAAGCACGGACAGCGCTCCCAGGATTATGCGCAATACGGCGGCACAGAGTATGGCAGGCGCAGCTGCGCCCAACAAAACTGCCGAAAACGTAAGCAAGCAAGCCGACAGCCGCTTCTCCAGCCAGCTTCAGACTGCTAGCTCAGCCGGTGCCGCAAAAGGCCAGGCCAGCGCAGGTACAGATGCAGCCAATATGCCCCTGGGCGGGGACAGGGCGAACAGCGCCGGAGCTGCCGCCAAAGCCGAAGCAGCAGCTGGCCCGCAGGCAGCTAGCGGAAGCAAAGCCCAGGCCAAGCCCGACGAGGTCATCGCCATTAACGGCGAGGCCGACAACAAAGAAATTTATGAGATGCTGGCCAAAGCCAAAAAGGAGATCAACTCAGGCTTTGAGCAGACCACCGCGCGTTTAAATACCAGCGTGCTAGAAGCGCAAAAGCAGGCCAGCGCCAGCAGCGACGCCTCCGCCAGCGCCAAAGTCAGCACTGCTGAAGCCGACAGCACCGCGGCTGCCTTGGGCATGGTAAGCTATGAAGAAGACACCTCCGCAGCTGCGGCGCTCCAGCTACCGAGGGCAAACGGCAGGCCGTCCGTCGATACCCGCGGACAGCAGCAGATTAGATTGTCGGACAGCCAGCTAAATCACACCGCTGCCAGCAAGGATAAGACCCAGCTGGCTCAGCAGGTGCAAAGGCAGACCGCAGAGGAGATCTTTACGCCCACGGCCAGCCGAGCGGCAACTCAGGTGCAAAGCGCTCAGGCCGCTGGCTTTAGGCTGCCTCAGGAGGAAAGAGAAGCGCGGCGCCCTCTGGGCACATTAAGCGCGTCCCGCACAGCAAATGCCGAAACGAACCAGATTTCCGCGGCTGCCTCTCGCGGCGCTCGTCCGGCTATCGTAAACGGCGAGCTAAGCCAAAGCCAGATGGTCACCAGAATAATGGGCCGCAAGGAGGACCGCGAGCCAGTCAGAGAGGTACACGGCTTCACCACCAGCTCCACCGAGGACAAATATTCGATTCTGCGCGCCAAGCGCGGCCAGCACTCGGCCTCTCCGCAGCAGGAATCCAAGCTGGCCAAAATAGCCGCCAGCGCCAGCGCCAAAGAGACCAGCACGACCTGGTCGGGTGACATAAACCTGAAAGCGGCGCGGCAGACTGCGGTAAGCGCGCAAACCGCGGCAAACGCCAAGGGAGCGGCAGCAGCCAGCGCCGGGGCCAAGGCTATGACTGCAGCGAGCCTGGAAACCGCCGATTTCGGTACCGCCAGCGTTCAGAGTGCCAGTGCCCAGGGTGCCCTGCGCCAGACTAGCGTTAATTCCCCGAGAATGGCTTCGGCTTCTGCCCAGAATCAGGGAGTGGTTATCATTCAGGGAACGCACTCAGCTAGCTCCACCCATACGCCCAAGCAGACTAGGTCCAGCCAGCAGAATCCGCCGGTATATTCTCAGAAGGTCATCATCCCAACAGCGGAATACGGAAGCAAAACAGCTAATTCCCCAGCGCAAAGCGGAGGAGTCTTAGGTTCGCTTCTGCAAAGCGCTTCTTCCAGTCTGGGAAGTGTTCTAAAGGTTCTGAAGCGGGGCAAAGGCGAACCCAAGGCGCCCGATACCCAGCCGGCACCCACCAAAAATGGGCAGGGCAAGGATGGCTCAATAAGCACTTCTAAGCTATCCTCACTGTCGCTTCCCTCGCTGGCGGGGCATTCCAACCCTTCGTTGGACGAAATGGTCAGCAACGATTTAAGGGCTGCTGCATCGAGGCTTAAATTGCTGTCCGAAGCCAGTGAAAAGGCTTTTGTGCAGGCCATGCAGCGCATTGCCGAGCAGAATACAGATATCACCGCAAGCGAAGCAAACGAAAAAGAAAAGGCTAGCACCGATGCCAAGGCCAGCGACAGCGCCGCGAATACCCAAGCAGAAACCGCATCAGCCTCGCAGACGGAGACTGCCAGCGCCGCCCAAGAGACAGCCGATGAAGAAAGCAGCTCTATAGCCGCTAAAGAAGCCGGCGGAACCGCCCAGCGCAAAGCCGAGATGGGCTCCAATATCCAGCAGGCCAGCATACTGCGGCATGGCAGCCTGCTCAGCACGGAGCCCCGTTCCACGCTGTTCAGCAACATCGGCGCGGCCGCCGCAGTCGCTTACGCTCCGAGCTTAGATATTGCCATCAGCTATCTGCCTTACGGCAACTATTCCTCCGGCGTGCTGGCGCTCGCTGATTTGCAGTCGCGCCTGGCCTTCGGCATCCCCGAGGGAGGACGCCCCGTCTGCTCTCAGATCCCGGCCTATTCGCCGATACTGGATCTGCTCTACATGTCCAAGAACCATCAGCGTTTGGATTCGTCCAGCACGACTATAAAAATGGTGCTGTCAGGTTCTGTGGGCAGCTTAACCCAGGAAGAGTACACGGCTCAGACCTCCCAGGAGATGCTGAACGCCAATACTCAGAACGCCAAAGAAAGCGGACTGACCGGCCAGAACGCCAAAGCCGAATCCGCGTCATATAAGCTTCTCGAGCAGGCTAAATCACTCTCTCTGCGCTCTGAGAATCAAGCCAAGCAGCAGTCTTCCTCCAGCTCCAATCAGCAGCGCATCAGCAGCTCGATTCAGCATGAGAACCTCATGGGCAGCATGAGCAAGAATACCTCTGCCAGCCGCCAGCAGAACAGAATTGCCAGCTACAAGGGCAATTACAGCACCCACAGCGCTAACAGCAGCCAAGCGGTCAGCGGCAAGAACAGCCGCGGCGATAACGGCCAGCAGCAAAACCAGCAGCAGAACGGCCAGCGCGGCCAAGAGCGCAGCCTGCCCAGCCAGAACGAAACGGCGCGCCCAGAGAATAAAGCGAACACAGCGAAGCAGACCCAGGCTCAGACAGCCGGAAGAGCTCAGGGCGGTACCGCTGAGCAGCTTCTCAATGGGCAGAAAAACAGCCTGAAAAACGAAAATATGCGCGCGGTATTAAGCAAGCTGCAAGGACCGGACGCACAGCTGAACATGCAGGCCATAAGCCGGTATACCGAGCTTACGCCGGTGCGCACCTTGATTAAGCGCCTCTACGGCAAGGACCGCCTGGAGGAGCTAGACGAGGACGAAGCTCTGAACGAGGCTCTGCTGCTGTTCCGCATCAGCGATCCCGCGGTATACTCCAATTCGGCCAACGTGCTGGAATACGCCTTAGGCATAGCCGGCGAGCTGGGTCTGGACGACGAGCAGCTAAAGCGCGAGCTAAAGGGCGGCGCCATGCTCAAGGACATCGGCGAGATGGGCATTTATCTGTTCCAGCAGGACGATGATAGCATTGACAATATAGCGGGCTTCATGCGCAGCAAGGAAATGCGCGAGGCCTCCATGCTGCACGACATCGGCGAAACGCAGATACCCGACAGCATTAAGTTTAAGACCACCCCGCTGACCGAGGAAGAGTACGAGATATTAAAGCTGCATCCCATCATAGGGGCGGAGATGATATATCCCATCCCCAGCCTGCGCTATCTGTGCCCTACCATCCGCGGACACCACGAGCGCTGGGACGGCAAGGGCTATCCCGACGGCCTGCGCATGCGCGACATCCCGCTGGCGGCTCGCATTCTGGCCATTGCCGACACCTTTGAAGCCATAATGTCGGCTCAGCCCTACAAGAATAAAATCGACGCGCAGGTGGCGCGGCAGATTATCAACGCCGGCAGAGGCACTCATTTCGATCCGCAGTGCGTCGATGCCTTCGAGCGCATGATAGACAGCCGCTTCCCGCGCCAGGCCGGACAGTACACCAGCCTGAGCATCGTGCCTGAGGTTATACCAGAGCCGAGGGCTAAGTCTGGGCCTCAGTTTACGGCTATAGCAACATCTATCGACGCGCCTAACGCCTTTGCCCCAGCGGCATCAGATATGGCGCCAGCGGCAAGGGCTACGGCTATGCCCACATCGGTAGATTTGCCGTCTGCGGATTATATTTCAGCTGACATAATCGACGAAGTCTTCGCCGATGCCGAATGGGATTAAATGCAGTCTCATTAACTTAAGCAATGCCAATAGATCCTCATTATAACTCCCCCTAAAGGATGGCAGGGGGAGATGTCGCGACTGCGACAGAGGGGGTGGCCACAGCTGGTGGGAAAA
>JAFSXO010000251.1 GCA_017444045.1 bacterium
TGCCCCGATAAAGCCTGGCTCCATCCAAACAAAGGGGCTAGCTATCAGCCCTCCCTTGGCGCTGGTATTGCCACTGCCATCTGTAGGGATCCAAATCTCAATGCGCCAGTCGATATCGTGGTCGGCGAACTCAACCGTACCAGATCCAGGTACAGCTTCTGACACGAATTTACCATCTTTTTTGGCCAGCAGCACCACGGTCTTCTGCTTGCCCACGCGATCCTTAGCCCAAGCCATAGCTATATCGTTGCGCTTCTGCCCAGAGAAATCATAGGCGCGCAAATAGAGCAGCCAGGGATAGTCCACGGTATCTGAATACACCTTGCTCAGACCAGCACCGGAAAAATCATAGACATCGACATATCCCTTGGTGTTTGACGGAAGCGGCTGGCTGGCATCAAAATCGTTGCCGCACACCACTAGACTACGTATGCCGTCTCCGTTCAGATCGCGCAGCATAACCTGCATTTGCCCAGTATGGCACTTTACGCCGAGGGATTCTAAAACGGCTATATCGTTTTTAATCGTTTCCATAGCCGCGCAGTTGTCGCACACGCGATGTCCCAGCTCTCCGTTGGCTATGCTGTAAACCTTCCAGAACAGATCCGTGGCAGACGACAGGCGGGCTGAACTCATAGCGGCATCGGTATTGTTCGGATCCAGCTGAGATGCAGTCTGGTAATGAACGCGCGCTTCGGTAGGCAGCCCGGCCTCTTCAACGGCTTTGGCAATAGCGCAAACCATAACCGAAACCTTTTTGCTCAGACCGAAATGCTCCGAAACCACTCCCCGCATCTGATTTACCGTAGAATTAACAGCTTCCCAGTTTTTGGCAACAGCCTCATCCTGAGCGCGGGCAGCCAGCACCTTAAGATATGACTCAAAGTATTTCGCCTCATCGGGATGGTTATCGCAAAGCACCTTGGCCTCGCGCAAAGCCTCGGTGTAATTCTTAGCATGAAGGGCCTGCTCGATGGGGCGCATTTCCTTGTTAGCCTCCATGCGGGCAACCCACCACAGACCATAGCCAGCGCCGCCCAGCAGAGCAAAAACGAGCAGATAGAGCAGAACCTTGGTAAAGCCCTTTCTGCGCACCCTATCTCCGTACTGACGGCGAAGCGAATCGGCATCGCTTCCCACTCCGGGGTCCAGATCAACGGCCATCGCCAATAACTCATTTACGGACTGCTTTACATCACCGCTGTCCTGCCACAGGTTGGCGCCGGTATCGACCGAAGAGGTTAAGTCGGAAACCTTTTCCAAGGCCAGCTTAGCTAAATCGCCCTTAACCTTACCGGCCAGCTCACCCTTGGCGGTGGGCACCATGGCCTCCAAAATCGCAAAGTGATCCAAACCACCCTGGGACTGGCCTTCGCGTTTGTACCAATCGTAAACGCTCTCCAGCACCTTATTGTCGGCCTTTACGCAGGCGCCGGTAAGCTTGCCCAAAATTGAAGCGGCACCGCTGGTATTGTCCTCTGCCAAATAACAGGCGCACAAAAGCATAGCTGTATCGGCGGCAACGGACTGAGAGTCGGCCAAACGCCGGCTAAGCATTTTCGCTTTATTTATATCCCCGGCGTTAAACGCTGCCAGCGCATTGTCTATACCGATGCGGGTGGCCTTAATCTCGACCTTAATTTTCTTCCCTGCCCCGCTGACCGTAACGCTTCCTTCAGTCGTACCGGTGGGGAGCTTTTCCATATCGATGCGCAGCTCAATGCGATTGCGATTACCAGAGAACTCCTCTTCATTGCAGGTAATCCAGGGCACATCGGCCTTAACTGTACCGAAAAGATAGCCGCGCCCCTCGTTAGTGATGTCTATAACCGTTTCTACGGCCGATGCCGAGCTTTCTAAAAGCAGACGGGGAGGATTAATGCTAATGGTTGGCTGCTCAACCAAACCGGTAGACTGCAGAAATGTCTCCAGCCCTATAGAGCGCTGTTTATTATTCAGGCGTATTTCTTTGGCTTTTTCGGCCCAATCCTTATGGCCATGGCAGCCAAACCACTGCTCTAAGTCTCCAGTATACAGATGGCGGATACCAGAATCCCAATGCTTATTGAGGCACTGCACCAGCTCTTCATCGGTGGTGGCTCTCCAGCCGGCAAAGGAGACAAAGACCTTTCTGTCAATAGGCGCACCCACCTCGGCTCCGCAATGCAGACACTGCTGCACAGAGCGGGGATTCTTTTGCTGGCAGGAAGCACAGGTCATCTCCGTGACGGAAGTATCTACTAAACCATAGCTTTCTTTAGGCTCATTGCATCCATAAATTGCACACCTGTCTAAGCCCTGCCAGCATTCCTGGTGGTATAAGCCATGACAGCGCACGCAAACAACAGGAGCCGTGCCTTCCTCAATCACTTTATTGCAAAAGGCACAAATACGTTCGGCCATTATTTCACCGCCTGAATTAAATATTTAGAAGTGCTCATCCCGCGCTAAAACTCTAAACACAGACTAAGCCTATTTTCAAAAAAGTTCAGTATCAATCGTTTATTTCCTTTGATGCGACTGATTTCCTTTAAAAGCCAATACCAAATAAGTATTATTTGTAGGAAGCGCAAACTTTTGTATAATATGTATCGTTTACAATTGGCAAAAAGCTGAGCACGGAATTACTTCCGTAAACGTCAAAGCATAGCTTAAGCGCAATCGCGTAAGAATAGCGCAATCGCGCATAAACAAGAAGGAATCAGAGCTAACATCATATGAACACAGTCGCCCACGATTCACCCTCAGCCCAACCGCGCGGCACAGACCTGGCCGCCCCGGTACGACTGCTTTGGGAGCCTCTCAAAAGCTTCGGGCTGGCAGAGACCTCCAGCGGTATTATCCTGCTGGCGGCTACCGTCGCTGCACTGCTCTGGGCCAACCTCTGCACATCCGGATATAACGGCTTTTGGGAGACCAAGGGAACCCTTAGCATAGGGCGGTTTACCATTGAGCATTCTCTGCGCGACTGGGTCAACGACGGCCTGATGACCATCTTCTTCCTTTCGGTAGGCCTGGAAATAAAGCGGGAAATGCTAGTCGGGGAGCTGTCCTCCTTTAGGCAGGCCATTTTACCGGTAGTAGCCGCGGCCGGCGGCATGCTGATCCCTGCCCTTCTCTTTTCATGGTGCGCCTGGGACAGCGACATGATTAACGGCTGGGGTATCCCTACAGCGACCGACATCGCCTTCGCCTTAGGCGCCATCACAATGGTGGGCAAAAATCTGCCTCCAGGCCTGCGCATTTTCCTAGTAGCCCTGGCCATCGCCGATGACCTAGGCGCGGTATTGGTTATCGCCCTCTTTTACTCGTCCGGCATCAATATCATCGCGCTGCTCTGGGCGGGCATGCTGTTCGTATTTTTATGCCTTTGCAACCGCATGGGTATTAGATGGTGGATTTGGTATGCCGCCTGGGGGCTGTTCCTGTGGTTCCTGGTATCGCTTTCGGGCATCCATGCGACCATTGCCGGCGTGCTGCTGGCCATCTCCATCCCCTCCTGGACGCGCTTCGATCTGCCCCGCTATGTGCGCTCGCTGCACATTTCCTACCACTATCTGGAGCGCCGTTCCCGGAACTATGAAAGCACCCTGGCAGATGCTCGCCTACTATCGGCCATCGACAGTATCGACAGAGCTACAAAATTTGCCCAGCCCACCCTGCACCAGGTAGAATCGACGCTGAGTCCCTGGGTTTCATTTGTCATAATGCCTCTGTTCGCTCTGGCAAACGCCGGCGTGGCGATCAACAATGTCAGCCTCGACATTCTCCGCGAGCCTCTGGCCCACGGTATCGCCGCCGGTCTCATAATCGGCAAGCCCTTAGGCATATTCCTGGGCACATTTATAATCGTCAAGCTCGGCCTAGCCTCACTGCCGCGCTACTGCAACTGGTCTCACATTTTGGGCATGGGCATGCTGGGCGGCATCGGCTTCACTATGGCCCTGTTTGTGGCCGGCCTCTCCGTGCATTCGCCCCAGCAGATGGATATAGCTCGCCTGTCCATCCTCTGCTCGTCGTTCATCGCCTGCATAATAGGCTTTATATTCCTGCGCCTGCAGCCGCCCTACCAAACGCAGGGCATCATTAAGAAGAGTGAAATGATTATTCCGCAGGTTGAAGAGGCTGAAGAGGAAGCGCATAACAACGAGGCTGAGAGGAAAGAAGAAGCCCAGGACAGCAAAAATACTGAAAAGGAAGAAAAAGACCAAGAAAGCCAAGAGAAGCCACAAAGCCAAGCCACAGAAAAGACAAATAGCCAAGCGACTGAAGGACAGGCTGCGCCTCCAAAGGCTGCAGGGAAACCGCAGACACAGCCAGCGGAAAAACAAACAAAAGCAAACAAGCCACGGAAAAAGCGCTAAAAAATCGCTGGGACTATCCGAAAGCAAATAATCCTTCCAAACCGCTTATTATTTAGAATCCCCGCCCGTTAAAAATCTGGCGGGGATTCTTATTATCGTACAAAAACGGCTATGTCGTTTAGTTAGTGTTTTGCGAACATATCCGCGCTGCCCCAGCTTCCGCGCCGGCACTGCTTCGCTTCGCTCAGATGTGCCTTGCGCGGAACTGGTTACGCGCTAAAATCCGCAAACAACAGCCATTATTTGTGCCTACATAGACTTAAGGGATGACATTCGGATATCAGTCTAAGCTACATGCGCAGCTGCCCAAATTTACGTAATTGTCAGCCTCGCCGTAATTCGGTTCCTGCAGAGTTTTGCGCGCGCACTCACCATTGCCGTGCCAGCTAAGCTGAAGCACCTCTGCCTCGCCGATAACGCGCTCCTCGAGCTCTTCTAATTTTAGGGCATGCTCAATGCGCAGTACGCTGTCCAGCTCGGCGCGGGTAACCGGATGCTGGGAAAGCATAAGCGAGCAGCAGTCCTCATACGGCAGGCTCGAGGTCTCATAAGTTCCAATCTGGCGCGCTTTAGTCATGATCTCTTCCTTGTCGGCGCCGATCAGCGGACGCAGCATCGGCAGATGGCAGGCGTCATCGATCACCGCCAGGTTGGTTAGAGTCTGAGAAGCCACCTGGCCCAGGCTTTCGCCAGTGACCAGCGCTTCGGCTCCCACGCGGCGGGCTATTTTTTCGGCAATCCGCACCATCGAGCGCCGATACAGGATCATGCGCATATCGGCCGGGGTAAGGCTCAGCAGCTCCTCCTGTACCGGAGCAAAGCCCACCAGATACAGGCGCGAGCGGAACTGGTAACGAGTTAATATCTCAGCTATTCTGATGCAGTTGTCCAGGCTGGCGCGATTGGTAAAAGGATACGAATGGAAATGGCACATCACCACTTCGGCGCCGCGCTTCATCATATTCCAGCAGGCCACCGGCGAATCGAAGCCCGATGACAGCATGCCCACCAAACGTCCGCCCGTACCGACAGGCAACCCGCCCGGGCCTAAACGCTTGGCACCGGAGACCAAAGCCATACGGTTTACAATTTCAATGCGCACCGTCATTTCGGCTTCCTTGAGACTAACGCGCAGAGGGTAGCGCTCAGCAGACGCGCATTTAAGCACATAAGCGCCGACCTCGCGCTCCACATCTAGCGAGCGCATCGGAAATGATTTATCGGGACGACTGCAGCGTACCACAAAGGTTTTAGCGCCCGATTCACGGCAGACCTCCCAGGCAGCCTGCGCTATGGCGTCAAAATTCTGCTCTATCTCGCGCACCGCAGAATAGTTGGCCACCCCGAAAACTCCGCTCATGCGCCGATCTATTTCCTCCAGGTCCTCGCAGTCAACGCGAAAAACAATGCGGCCAAACAGCGAGCGAACCGCTATCCTGCCGATATCCTGAAAGGCCTTGCGCAGATTGGCGATAAGGCGTTTAACAAACATATCGCGGTTTTTTCCCTTGAGCGCGATCTCATGATAGTGAACAACTAACTGCATTACTCTAATAAACTCCTAACTTTAGAAAGCCGTATCAAGCTAATACCAGATCACAAAAATAATCACAGAGCTTCGTCGGATATAACGGCAATACCGTTAGCCTTAAACAAGGCCGCGGTAACTCCATCTCCCTTAATGCGCTCCCAAGGCTCGGCTCCGCCCGTGCTTCCGCATCCGCACGAAGGACTGTGCTGTTTGAGAATAGCGCATTTAGCTCCTGCCTGTCTGGCTATTGCCAAAGCGCACAGAGCCCCGCGCTTATAGGCATCGGTAACATCTGTACCGCTGCGGTTGATCAGCCTAGCCCTTCCGCTCCACACCAGCTGGCCGGCTGACGAACCTGGTGGCATGTCAAGTGTTATGTCAGACCCGATGTCAGACATTTCTTCATAACCTGACATCGGCATTGCTTCTCCTGAGCCCTGGGAATTTATCTCATCATCAGCAAGCATTTTAATTCCTGCAGGAGGGCGCGGCACAGCCAATCCGCCGAGCACCTCGGGGCATACCAACACCGCATGCCCTTGGGCAGCCAAAGCCTGTACGAACGGATGAGGCTTGCTCTGCCCGTCATAGCGGCAGGACTCGCCTGTCAGACATGCTGACACAACGACAGGCGACTCTGACATGTCTGACATAACAGCATTAGGGAACGCTTCTTCGGACTGCGCCGCGATTCTGTGCGCTTCCATTAGTTCACCTTGCGGCAGGAGATACTCATATACGGACCCTGGCTCGCCGTGACATACACATGATCTTCAGCATAGGCGATGTCAAGGCCGGTAAGACCGATCACCTTGCGCAGCTCCATAACCTTTTCCGGCTCGGAGAACTTGCCGTCTTCGAGGCAGGAGTACAGCACATCCTCGCCATTCTTAGCCAGACTGATCACATGCAAACGGCCATGGTCATCCTGGCAGGCCTCTAAGCGGGCGGGGCAGGGCCTCTCTCCCTTGCTGGGAGGCGCCGCGGGAAGACGCTCCCACTTCCCGTCCTTCCAGGCATACACCTGACGCCGCGCCCCTTCGCCCTTGCGCAGCTTAGGCAGCTCCACTACGAGCTTGGGATCGCGTCCCTTGTAGTCGGTCAGAGCAAAATTGTAGCCGATCTTCGCCGAGATAAGACTCTCAGAGCTATCCAGCTTGCCGACCAGGGGAGAAAGACTGGCCGTCATCAGACTATGCCCGTCATTCCAAGCTGCCAAAAAGCCGCTTTTATTCTCGCCGCATAGCTGCAGGCGCTCAAAGCCGCGGCCGTATTTGCCTATATTTTCCGCTCGGGGGCGGTCAATTTTTTCGTGGGGATTCCAGATGGCCGCCTTGACGGTACGGGCTTCGGAGAGCCAGCCTAGCATGAACATGGGCTTTTTGCCGCCCACACCGGCTATAGCGACAGCGGTTCCCCCAGAATCCTCGTGATTAAAGCTGTCGGCTACTGAAGGCTTAGAAAAGCTCCAGCCCTTGTCGTTGGAGCCAGTAAACAGCACCTCAAAGGTGGTCTTAGACTGATCGGTATTGCGCATATAAACAGCGCCCACCGTATAGCGGGCCATGCCCACAGCCAGACAGCGCACATTGTTGATCATGTCGCCAAAAAACGGAGCTTTAGCCGCAGACCATTCTTTGCCCCGCAGCACCGAGAAGGTAAACTCCGGCAGGCTGTAAGACGCATTGGCTCCCGTGCCAGCCCAGGCCAAAAAGGGACGCGAGCCGCTGGCCCCGCACATATGCGGGCTAAGCACCAAGCCGCCGCCGGTATCTGGAGGGACTAGCGTCTGCCAGCCGGTCTCGGCCTGCAGCGGAACCGCCCATAAAGCCACACTCAGGATTCCGCCCAGGATTCCCA
>JAFSXO010000027.1 GCA_017444045.1 bacterium
ATGGCGGTGACGGTTATAGCGTGGCGCGCACCTTGGCCAATCTGGGGTATGAGGTCGTATGTCTGTCCCCGTCAAAGCGCTCCGAGTGCAGTGCCTCCGCCGCGGCGCAGCGGCAGGCTTGGGAGCTGATGGGCGGCAGGACAGCCGCTCTGGAGGATATTGCTGAGGTGCTCTGCCCAGACGATATCGCTGTCGACGCTCTGTTTGGCACAGGGCTCAGCCGGCCTTTAGGCGGCATCTACGCTGAGGCTTTGGAGGCCCTGAGCCGTGTTGGAGCGCTTACCGTGGCTATAGATATGCCTTCCGGCGTTTCCAGCGATACTGGGCAGGTGCTGGGCATCGCTCCGCGATGCGCGCTTACGATAACGATGGGCCTGCCCAAGCCGGGGCTGTTTATTTATCCCGGCAAGGATTTGGCAGGCGAGCGCATAGTAGCCGAGGTCGGCTTCCCCAGGGCTTTGCTGTGCGGAGATGAGCTGGAAGGGCAGCTGCTCACCTCTGATGCGGTGCGCCCGATGCTGCGCGTCTCTCTTCCCTGGGCGCATAAGGGCGATAAGGGCTGCGCCCTCGTTGTTGGCGGCTCATCGTGGTATTACGGTGCTCCTTTGCTGGCTGCTGAGGGGGCGCTCCGCGCCGGGGCGGGGCTGTGCGTGTGGGCCGCGCCGGAAAATCTGGTAGAGCGCCGGCCCTTTGAGCTGCGCGAGCTGCTGGTCTGGCCCCTGCCTACAGCATCTGGGTCGCTGTCTGGCGGTATTCTTGATATGGATGCCTGGCCGGAGCTCAGCGGAGGTCTGTCGGAGCGGCGCGGAGGAGTGTCGATGAGGCCGCTGCCCAGCATAGACGCCATATGCGTGGGCCCGGGGCTTGGCTGCAGAAATACAACCGATAAGCTGGTTATGTCTGTGCTTGCCAGCGCTAAGGTGCCTGTAGTTGTGGATGCCGACGCTCTGCGCCTTCTGTATTGGGAAAAATTGCCCGGGAAGACGGTGCTGACGCCTCACCGCGGGGAAATGGCAGCCCTGCTGAGATGCGATGTCGCTGAGATAAACCGGGATTTGCTTGGGGCTGCTAAAAAAGCTTCCGCCCATTATGGTTCGGTTGTGGTGCTTAAGGGGGCTCCTACTGTGGTCTGCTGCGAGGATCGCTATTGGATTAATGATGTAGCCGATCCCGTTCTGGCTCAGGGAGGCACCGGTGATGTTTTGGCCGGCATTATAACAGGGCTGCTGGCGCGCGGGTGCGCCCCGTTTGAGGCTGCCTGCGCCGGCGTGTATCTGCACAGCCGGGCGGGACTGAAAGCGGCACGTGAAATCGGCCCTCAGGGAGTGCTGGCGGGAGAGATCGCGGCGGCGGTACCGCAGGTGTATGCCGAGCTTTGCAAGGCAGATGTGCCTGTTGGCAGGGCGCAAATGCTGAAAAAATTACAATAATAAATGGATTGCCTGTTGGGTTTATATGTAAGAATCATGTGCAGACCTTATGCAGGTAAAGTATTAATGATATATAATGTAAAATAATCATTGTCGAGCGTGTTTTAATTGCTCATAATTCTGCTAAGGGTAGTGTATTAAGTCTGTGGATATAGTAGCGAGCAAAATAGGTGGTATTGCCAGCAGAACTCCGGTTAATTTGGGAGAGGTCGTCAATAGAACGATGCGTTCTGCTCTGTCTGATTATGAGCCCATGTATTTGGAGCATTCTCCAAACTATCTGATGTTTGGTTTTTGGCGCCAGATAGGTCTTGACGGTCACAGCTTTATTGTTATCGAGGGCGACCGCAACAGCGGCCGGGTTACGGCGGAGATCGCTACAAATACCGTTAAAACTATTCCGTATTACCGTCTTAGCGACACTCCCGTCCTGGGAACCTTTGGTTTCAGGGCGCGCGTCTGCGATATTTTGGGAGGCTTTGACAGTTCGCATATGTATTCCAGCAAGGATGAGCTGGAACGGGTAATGCAGGAAATTATAACCGTGTACTGCCATCAGGGTATGCGGCTGATGACGGAAAAGGTTGAGCTGGCGGTCAAGAAGGCTAAAAGCCTGTGGGGGGCTATTTACGAAGAGTGGCTTCTGGCCGAGCAGACAGTCAAGGACGATGGCACGGGCAAGCGTTACCGCGATTTGGCCAACGAGGAAGAGGTGCGCGCGTTTGTCGCCAGCAAGCTGGAAGATGAGACGGTCATGCGCTTTATGGGCAAGCTGCGCTCTAAGTACAAGGATGACGAATTCCTTAACAGCCACGTTTATTTCATGGCTCGCGGTTTGGATTTCCTCGACGAGCGCGACACTCTGGATACCCTGGCCAATTCTCAGATGCAGCTTCAGGTAAACAACAGGCAGCCTGCCTCGGGCAATCGCATTACCTGGTCCGATATCGTGGGCAGAGATGAGGGCGTTACCGATGCAGAAAAAGTGCTTAAGGCCGTAAAGAGGAATAAGGGTATGACCGAGCCTCTGCCGGATCTAACCTGGTATCTGACTGGGCGTATGCCTCAGGATATCAGCGTGAAGCTGGGCGAGGAAGAGCGCGAGCGCCATTGGAATTATTGTTTTTATAAGACCTTTGCGGTTCTGGAGGGTCTGTATAGGCCTCAGGCCACTAAGGGCATGTTCGAGATATAGCTTTCTGAATATAGCCTTCTGACGAATCAAAAAAGCGAGCGTTTGCTCGCTTTTTTTGATTCGGCCATTGTCGCAAAACAAGAGCTTTAATGCAGCTGGGAACCGTTCCGTTCTCTATAACCAGGCCAGCATGTCGGTAGGCTCGGACGATCCGGCTGCGGGAGCGGGACTGCTTGGCTGGGGCTGAGCGGGCTGGCTTTCGATTTCTGGCAGGGTATCGACGAATCCTAGAGCGTCCTGGCGCGATACCGTTCCCGCGCTTACAAGATAAGCTAAGGCCTTGCCTAAGGTCTGCATATTCTCGTCGCGCATTATGGTGCTGAGATTCTCAGCACGGCCTTCGTGCAGCTCGCGGCGCACGGCTTCGCTGGCTGTCAGAATCTCAAAGGCTGGCAGCATGCCCTGGGCGTCGGCACGCGGTACCAGGGTTTGGGCCAGTACGAGGCGCAGGGAATTGGCTAGCGAGGTTATTACCTTGTGGCCGTTGGTGCCGCTTTTGGTGAAGGTATCGATTATCCGTTCTAGGCCGCGCACACTGCTGGAAGCGTCGATGGCTGCTAAGACTAAATGGCCGCCAGCCGCTGCGCGTATGGCAAATTCAGCCGTCTCGCGGTCGGGCAGCTCGCTCAGCGCGATTACGTCCGGATCCTGCAGTACTGCCTGCTGTATGCCATGGGAAAATGATTTGGTGTCGATGCCTATTTCGCGTTGGATTATGGTGCTCTTGGATTTATGGTGCCAGAACTGGATATTCCTTTCCAGGCTAATGATACGGGCGCTGCGCGTGGTATTTAAGTGGGCGATTAGAGCGGCCATGGTGCTCTGCTTGCCGCTGCGCGGCGCACCGGTGAGCAGTATTAAACCGGAGCGTTCCATTAACGCCTGTTCGACCGTCTCTGTGTCCAAGC
>JAFSXO010000252.1 GCA_017444045.1 bacterium
GACCCTAAGTCCAGCCAGCGCGAGATCGGCGTCATAAAAAGCATAAACGGCGATGAGACCACCGTCGCCCTGCGCGATGAAAGCACCATCACCATTCCCACCGCCCACATCGATAAGCCCATAGAAACGACTGTAGAAGAGATGATGGACCGCGTGGCCCGCGGCGCTTCGGCGGTAGAGGCTGAAGACGTGCGGTCTAAATATGAAAAAGAGTTCCGCTGGCTGCTCGACTCCTGGAAATTTGTCCCCGGCGGCCGCATTTTAACGGCGTGCGGCACCGAGCAAAACCTGACCTACTACAACTGCTATGTAGTGCCCAGCCCCCAGGATTCCCGCGACGGCATCATCGCCACCCTATCCCACATGGCCGAGATAATGAGCAGAGGCGGCGGAGTCGGCATAAACCTCTCCACGCTGCGCCCTCGGCACGCCTACGTTAAAGGCGTAAACGGACGCTCATCTGGCTCCGTTTCCTGGGGCGGCCTGTACAGCTTCGTCACCGGCCTGATAGAACAGGGCGGCTCGCGCCGCGGGGCACTGATGCTCATCCTAAACGTATGGCATCCCGATATTTTAGAGTTTATCGATTCCAAGCGCACCGCCGGCAAAATCGTAAATGCCAACATTTCGGTAAATATATCCGCCGACTTTATGAAGGCCGTAGAAAGCGATGCTGACTGGGAGCTGGTTTTCCCCGACACCAACGACCCTAACTACAATGCCGAGAACTGGACAGGCGATCTCAAAGCCTGGAAAGACATGGGCGGAAAGGTTACGGTGCACAAGGTAATCAAGGCCCGCGAGATATGGGACAAGATCATCAAAAGCGCCTGGGCCTCGGCTGAGCCCGGCATCTGGTTCGGCGATCGCTGCACTTCCGAATCCAACTCCTGGTACTATCCCCAGGGCCGGCTGGTATGCACCAACCCCTGCGGCGAGCAGCCCCTGCCCGCCTGGGGCGTCTGCAACCTCGGCCATATCAACCTGTCAAAAATGTACAGAGGCGGCGATATCGACTGGGAGACGCTGGGACGTACGGTTCGTCTGGCCGTGCGCTTCTTAGACAACATCATCGATACTACTCCCTATTTCTTTGAGCAGAACCGCAGCCAGCAGCATTTAGAGCGCCGCGTGGGTTTAGGCTCCATCGGGCTGGCGGAGCTGCTGATAAGGGCTGGCGTGCGCTACGGCTCCCCCGCCTGCGAGGAGTTCATCGATCGCCTCTACAGCTTTATTGCCGTAAACGCCTATGAAGCTTCGGCTGAACTGGCCCAGGAAAAAGGCTGCTTCCCCAACTTCGACGCAGACAAGCTTCTGCAGAGCGATTTCATGAAGCGCATGCCTGAAAGCTTGCGCGCCAAAATCAAAGCCAGCGGCCTGCGCAATGTAACCCTGCTCACCCAGGCCCCTACAGGCACTGTGGGCACTATGGTCGGCACCTCAACGGGCATCGAGCCTTTCTACTTCTGGTCATACACCCGCAAGAGCCGCCTAGGCACGCACACCGAGCGCGTCAAAGTGCTCGAGGAGTACGAGAAGGCCCACCCGAACGAGCCGCTGCCCAATTATTTCGTCAGCGCTATGGAGCTGACTCCTGAGGAGCATGTGCGCACCCAGGCTGCCATCCAGCGCTGGGTAGACTCGGCCATATCCAAAACCTGCAATGTGCCCAGCACCTATACAGTAGAGCAGACCCGCGAGCTGTACGAGCTTATGTACCGGCTGGGCTGCAAGGGCGGCACTATCTACCGCGACAAGTCCCGCGACGAGCAGGTTCTCAGCGTTGAAGCTCCTGCGGCTCCGGCACCGGCTCCGGCTCCGGCAAAGCCCGATACCGACAAGCCCAAAGTACGCCCCCGCCTAAGCAAACGCCACGGCGTAACGGTCACCAAAGAGACACCCGCCGGCACCTGCCATATCATTATGAACGATGATGACGAAGGCCATCCCTTCGAGATGTTCATAGAGATCGGCAAGGGCGGCAGCGACATTAAGGCCATGGCCGAAGCCTTAGGGCGCATGGCCTCTATCCTGCTGCGCATAAAATCGCCGGTAACTCCGGAAGAGCGTATTCAGGAGATCGTCAAGCAGCTGCGCGGCATAGGCGGCCAGCGCTCCATGGGCTTTGGCAAGGCGCGGGTAAAATCGCTTCCCGATGCCCTGGCTCAGGCCCTGCAGGAGAACTATATGGACAGCTGGCAGGCTGAAAGCGAAGAGGCCGAGCTGCTGCGCCCGGAGAAGTACGCTTCGGGGAATCCCAGCTCTGACATATGCCCCCAATGCGGGAACGCCAGCTTTGTGAACGTCGAAGGCTGCACCAAGTGCTACAACTGTGGCCATTCGGAGTGCTAGGTAAGCTTCAGGCGCGCAGCCAGTAGCGACAATAACTGTTGGAGGACAAGGCCCGTGGAAATCAATCTTCAGCTTGAAGTACAGTCGGCCATGAACTGTCTCGACGAAGCGCTGAATGCCTTAGAGCGCGCATACAGCCAGGCCGAACGCCAAGAGCGACGGGGCGAGCCCGCCGCTGTCAGCACAGACATTTTAGAACGGGCCTCCAATGCCGTGCGAACAGCACAGCGCGCGCTGGAAGCGTCGGGAAAGCCCAGGAGGTAAAATATGCCATTTAACATAGGCCCAGGAGAGCTAATATTTCTCGTAATTGTAGCCCTGCTAATATTCGGCCCCAAGAAGCTGCCCGAATTAGGCAAAGCGCTCGGAGAAAGCATCGGTTTATTCAAAAAGGCTCTGAACGGCGAAGATACCAAAAACTCCGCCCCGCCCCTGCCGCCAGCCGCACCAGACATTAAAGACCCAGAAGTCCTGGCGAAGGAGACGGAAAAATAGTAATACGCCAGCAGCTGGCTCTTTTAACGAATGCAAGAATGAACGCCAGCGCAGACATCTAACGCGCTGTGATCATATGGGCCAGCGAAGCAGCTGCAGAACGACAAACTCATTCCGGTTCATTTAAAATATTTTAGGCCGCAAAAGCGAAATCTTTTTGCGGCCTAAAACTATTTCTAATTCTGCAGATAACAGACAGGCTAGTAGCTAAAGCGCTCCTTATAACGCATCAGCGGAGGCAGATCAAGAGACCTTATTTTCCAGCCGGCATAATTCTCTTCAAACTCCCAGGTCCAGGGCTTGCTCTTGGGAGAATTGCGGTCGGTAACCTTAACCACGCCAGTCTTGCCCACAACACGCTCCGAAGATACCTCGCGCACCATGTATGAATTCTTTGTAGAAGCGGCGGCCATATATTTCGTCAGGCCGTTAACAAAAGCTTCGCGACTAATTTCCCCCTGAGCCTCTGCGCCCAGAAAATCATAGGCCTTAGAGTACTTGCCGGCTTTGATATAGTCTAAAAAATCGCAGGCCAGCCCGTCGGGACGCTTAGCAAGATCTGGAGGCGCTTCCTTGAGCATACCCTCGGGCAGCTCATCCTCCTTTTGCACTTCGATTTTGCCGCATGCAGAAGTGAGAAATACTAAAGCTATTAAACTGATAGCGCCAAGCCTTTTTAACCAAAACAATCGCCTTAACACAGTTATTATTCTCCTCAGCGGCACAAACTATTGCTGCAAACAAATACGGTACCATCCATGCGGAATCTCGCAAAATACCTCTGTAAAATGGAATAATTCAATAGTCAGCTTAGCAATCCCTTTTATTTTACGGCTCTGCCGAAGCTGATATACTCCCCCGCCTTAACAATGCACACCGACACTTCCCGCTCTGCTGCCAC
>JAFSXO010000253.1 GCA_017444045.1 bacterium
ATTCTTTCTGAGGACGTCCTTTTTGTCGGCATTATCGAGGTTCAGCCCGATCGCTATCCTAAGCGCATAGTTTACCGTTTAGACCGCGTGGTTAACCCTCAGCGCTCTGCTAAGGACGTTGTCTCGCGTATTGAGGATTATATGACCGCCGAAAGCGCGGGCACCAGTACAGTCGCTACAGCTGCTCCGGCGGCATCCTCTCAGGCTCCTGCTTCGACGGCCACAGCAGCTCCTGCGGAAAATACATCTTCGGCAGCTGCCAGCACCTCGGCGGAGACGACCCCGTCCGAGCGCTATGACGAAGCTGTTAGCAGCAATGCGGTTTACAATCGGCCCAGACCTAAAAACGCCGAAATACCCGTATCTACGACTAGCACCTCCAATTACTGGCGCTGCCAGGTCGGCGCTTTCGCCTCGGTAGACAACGCCCGCGAATGCTATTCTCTGCTGGCCTCTAAGGGTCACGTCGGACGCATCGAGCGCGTAGAGGTAGGGGATCTGATCCGCTATAAGGTATTTGTCGGCACCTTTGGCAGCCATGACGAAGCTGTGCCCACGCTTAACCGCTTAAAGGATGACGGCTTTAAAACCGCCTATATCTGCGCTCCTTCTCGTTAATGAGTGAATATAATGGCAAGCGTTAAACTATGTTTGGCGCTTGCTGTTTTCATTTTAAGGCTGTTGCTTTAGAATGAAAGTCAGTTGAGTGTTCCTTGATGGGAAAGTATGCGCGTGTAATAATAGATATCTCTACCCGGGCTCTGGATCATCCCTTTACCTATCTCATTCCCAAGGAACTGGCGGCTTCGGTTAAGCTTGGCTCGTTTGTCGAGGTTCCATTTGGCTTCCAGGTGCGGGCGGGCTTTGTCGTCAGCATCGATACAGAACTGACAGAAGACGCCCAAGGCTTCGAGATTCGCCCCATTAGCGCGGTGCTGGATGATAAGGCTTATTGGGGGCAGGAGCTGTTAGACCTTACCCGCTTTATGAGCCGGTATTACGGCTGCACCTGGCTGGAAGCTCTGCAGGCCGCTATTCCCGCGCCCGTTCTTAAGAATATCATGGGGCGTTTGCATACTAAAAGAGCGCCAAGGCGCCGGGTGGCTAAGGATAATCAGGCTCCGTCAGTTCCGGTCTATCCCGCGCTTAGGCTTACCGCTCAGCAGGAGGATGCTCTTCTGGCTATTAATGAATCCTGCCAGGGGGGACCGCCGGTGCTTCTGTATGGGGTTACCGGTAGCGGCAAAACCGAGGTATACCTGCAGGCGGTCAGCCAGTGCCTGCAGGCTGGCCGGCAGGCCATGGTTCTGGTGCCTGAGCTGTCGCTGACCCATCAGGCGATTCAGCGCTATCAGGGCCGCTTGGGCTCAGCTGTAGGGGTGCTGCATTCGGCTCTGCCTATAGCGGAGCGCCGGGAGCGCTGGTGGGCTATGCAGCGGGGCGAGCTGCAGGTTGCTTTGGGCACGAGATCCGCAGTGTTTGCGCCATTGCGCAATTTAGGGCTTATCGTTATCGACGAAGAGCATGAAAGCTCGTATAAGCAGGAGAACGCTCCGCGCTACAGCACCCGTCAGGTCGCCTATAAGCGCGCCAGATTTCATAACGCGGGCTTAGTTCTGGGCAGTGCCACGCCTTCCATAGAATCGTATTACGCAGCCAAGCAGGGCCATTATCGGTTGGCGGTTATGAGCGAGCGCGCCAGTGGGCAGTGCCTGCCCACGGTGCATTTGCTGGACATGCGCCGCCGCAGCCGCGGCAGCAAGATGATAGCGCCGGATTTGGCCGAGGCGATACGCCAGCGCATTGCCGACCGCCAGCAGGTTGTGCTATACATAAACCGCCGCGGCTTTTCCAAGTATTTGCAGTGCAATGACTGCGGGATGCCTATTGGCTGCCCAGACTGCAGCATTCCTCTTACATACCATAAAGCCAAGGGGCAAATGCGCTGCCATTACTGCGGGTTTACTATGCCGCCGCCCGATATCTGTCCCAACTGCCAGGGTACGAATTTTCTGCACGGCAAGGGCGGAACAGAGCGTCTGCTCAACGAAGTGGCGGCTCTGGTCCCCGAGGCCAAAGTACTGCGCATGGACCGCGACACGACCGAAAAGGTCGGCGAGCGCGAGCGGATTCTCAGCGAGTTTGCCAGCGGCGAGGCCCAGATTCTGCTGGGCACCAAAATGATCGCTAAGGGGCTTGATTATCCCCAGGTTACTCTGGTGGGGATTATCAACGGTGACGAAGAGCTGAATGTCCCGGATTTTAGGGCGGCAGAGCGCTGCTTTCAGATGCTGACCCAGGTCTCCGGGCGGGCGGGGCGCGGGCAGATCGCCGGTGATGTCTATCTGCAGGTGTATGCTCCCGAACAGCTGGCGGTGCAGGCGGCGATAAACCATGATTTTGCCGCCCTGTACGAGGCGGAGATCCAGCAGCGCCGCGAGCTGCTCTATCCTCCTTTCTGCAGGTTGGTGCGGGTTATAGCCAGCGGAGCCGATGAGGCCGCTGTATGGGAGCAGATAACCGCTCTGGCCGAGTATCTGCGCGGGCAGCGCACCATGACTGTGCTGGGACCGGTAGCGTGTCCGCTGGAGCGCCTGCAGAATAAATACCGCTATCATGTGCTCTGCAAGTGCGGCGCGGTGCAGGCGGCGGTCGATACCATCAGCGATTATCTTACCGCGCTGGCTAAACGGCGGAAGACTGAGGGAATTAGCTTTGCTATAGATGCCGAGCCGCAGAGCTTATCTTAGCTGAGCTGCGCGGAAGTATCCTGTGTTTTAAGCATAAGTTTTAAGCGTAGAGGTAGTATTGTTATGGATTTCTTGCAGCTGTGCACTGCTGAGGAGCTGCGCGGTTATACGTCAGAGCGGCCGGGAGAGGTTAAAGCCGGCCAGCGTATGCGCGTGCTTAATGACGGCCTGGGTGTGTCTGGGCTGATATCTGCTGAGAATTTCGATGAGCTAAGCGCAGGCTTAGCTTCTGTGCGCCAGAGCGGAGCGGAGTTCGCTCTGGTGGGCGTCCCTGAGGATATAACCCCCCGCGCCAATCAGGGGCGCGGCGGTGCGGACGGAGCCTGGCAGGCCTGCCTTAAGTCGTTGGCCAACCTCCAGCATAACCGTTTCCTGGATTTCTCCAGGTTGCTTGTTCTGGGTACGGTGCCGTGCGACGATCTTAAGAAGCGCGCCGAGGCTGCCGATACCGAGGCTCTGCGGAAGCTGTGCTCGGAGCTGGATGTCCGCCTGGCCTCTGCGGTTAGGGCTGCTGTTTCAGCAGGGCTGATCCCCATTGTCGTAGGCGGCGGGCATGGCGGCGCTTATGGCATCATGCGCGGAGCCGCAGAGGGAAATAGCGGCTATGCGCAGGGCATTGCCGCGATAAACTGCGATCCGCACGCAGATTATAGGCTGCTGGAGGGGCGCCATAGCGGCAATGGCTTCAGCTATGCCCGTCACGAGGGCTGGCTGCGCCGCTACCATGTGCTGGGCCTGCACGAATCCTACAATTCAGAGGCTATGCTGCAGAATATGGAGCGCGATGGGGTGAGCTGGATCGCCTTTGAGGATATTTTCGTGCGGGGACAGCTGAGCTGGGCAGAAGCTCTGCGGAAAAGCGCTGATCTGCTGAAGGAAGCCGCCCTGCCCGTGGGCTTGGAGTTAGATCTCGACAGCGTGGCCGGTATGCCCAGCAGCGCTATGCTTCCCTATGGGCTGTCTCTGGCAGAAGCCGCCCAGTATATCGGCTGTATGGCCTCCAGCCTGCCTGTAGCTTATCTGCATTTGGCCGAGGGAGCGCCAGCTTTGGCCGGCGATGGAGATCGCACAGTTGGCCGCGCCTTGGCCTGGCTGATCGCCGTATTCTGCAAAAGCGTGCCGTCTGCAAGAGCGATTAATGCTGAATAGCTAATCTATAGAAGATCAATGCCGTGGCCACAGCTGGCGGAAAAATCTTGTGCAGAAGATGCCTTACAGCTGCAGCGGTCTGGTGTCTGTCGGCGGCGGAGGTATGATATTCAGTGAGCCGGGCGGCTTTAGATAGGGCTTGCAGGTTAACGGATCCAGCGAATCGCAAAGCTGCAGCACGTATTTTTGCAGCTCGTGGCTAGGGGCGCTGAGCGTTTTAATCTCATCTTTAAGCCCCTCGCGCTCAGCTTCAAGCATGCTCTGCAGTTCTGCGGCTTTGTTGCGGCAATCGGAGATCTCGTTGGCAGAGCAGGACTCATCCCACTCTGGCAGCTGCAGGCGCGTTTGCCATTCTGAAGTGCGCAGGGGCTGAGGCAGTTGTTCCGCTTCTGCTACGTTTGGGCGGCGCATTTTTTTGCCGCGCCGGTATCTGTCTATACGCTTCAGATACTGGCTGCATACCGCTATAGCCTGATTGGTTTGCAGTAGACGGTGCTCGGCAGCTCGCACGCTGCGGTCCATTGCCAGCAGCACCTTTATGCCCAGATACAGTTCGGCAGGCTTACGCTCAGAGCTGCAGGGCAACTCAGCCGCGGCCTGGCTGATCTGTTCGGGCGTAGCCTGCAGGCCCATCTCGCCGGCCAGCCTGTTTGCTTCTTCCTTTACCTTGTCTGGCAGCCTTTTGCTTAGGCGCAGCTGCCAGTCGTATATGCGCGGCTGCACAATCGCGCTGGCCGGCGCATAGCTCAGAAGCGCCAATAATGCCGCGGCAGCTATGAGCACTAGGCAGCGCCGGGCACCATATGGGTGAAAGCGGTATATGCGGCTCATGAAAGGGCGCCGATTAAGCACGCGCTTCGGCCGTAGCCTGCTCTGCCGTGGCGGGCTTCTGGCTC
This sequence comes from bacterium, assembly GCA_017444045.1. Taxonomy (GTDB): domain Bacteria; phylum Vulcanimicrobiota; class Xenobia; order Xenobiales; family Xenobiaceae; genus JAFSXO01. The sequence continues at coordinate 4,796 of JAFSXO010000253.1, forward strand.
TGACCGCGCTGGCGGATTAGCGTGGCCTGGCGGCGCTGGTTAAAGGCCAGGCAGGCGAAGACAACGGCTACGATACCGGATATGCGCTGAATCTTAGGCATAATAGATGAGCCGAGCTGTTCTGCCTCGTTGCTGTGGACGATGATGGCTCCCAGCAGGAAGAACATCGCCAGGCAGGCCATGGCAAAGCTGGTGGTCGACAGAGCAGCCAGGCGGTTGCCGAGGCGTTCGGTCTGATGGGCTACCTCGGTCAGCGAGTCATAGGTGTCGGGAGCAGCGTCCGAAGACTTGCTGTCGATAATCTCGTCGAGAACATCGCGGGCCGGCACCGCCTGGGGACGGCGCCCCTGGGGGGTTAGATGCTCGCTGTGAATGATCTCCGCGAACTTTTGCGGGCTTCTGCGTATATGGCCGAGCATGTTGATGATAAAATAAACCAATAGATAGGCGCCTAGCAACGAGGCGTAGGCTATGCCCTGCTGCATATTGCTGTGATAGACGTAATAGGCAACGGCGCCGAGAAGCAGAGCCAGGGGCAGAAATAGGAACATTATGCGGTTGGGCAGCTTGCTCATTTTGCAGCTGAACTCATGGCACAGGGCAGCCATATCGTGATCGCGCAGATAGTGAGCCGTGGCATACAGCGACTTGGCGCTGTCGTTGTCGGCATCTCTGTCCAGAGCGCGGCTGCATTTGTTCATAGCGATTTCGAAGCAGTTTTTGGCTAGGTATGCCGAAGCGATTGTGGTGTTGGTAAAGCCGATGTCACCTTCCAGGGGCAGGGGCGGGGTGCTTACCAGCTGGTCGATCAGCTGGTTCCAGGTGCGCTCGCGGGCGCATTTGCACAGAGCTTTGCCTTTGGTGTGGTTGGGGGCTATAGCTGAAGCCTTTTCCGCCTGCTCGAGGGCATCGTTAAAGCGCTGCTGCTTAAGCAGCAAGCCCGCGTAATCCAGGCGCATGTCGAAGCGCTTGGGCAGCTTGTCGATAGCCTCGCGCATTATCTTCAGTGACGCGTTGTCGCCGTAGGCGTACCATTTGCATAGGCCGTATACAAACTTCAGCTCGGTATTGTTGGGGTCTAGCTTATGCGCATTTTCTGCGTGGATCAGTGCGTCGTTATATTTTTCAATTCCGCGCAGGCTTAGCGCCAGGATAGCTTCTGATGGAGCGTGCTGAGGGCACAGCTGAACCGCCTTTTGCGCTGGAGCTACTGCCTTTTGATAATCGGATAACTCTAGAGCGCAATAAGCCTCTATGCGGGCACGGTCTGCTGGTGTAAGTTTATTCTGCTTATTCTGCGGTGCAGTTTTATTGCCCATGATTTCCTCCTGGATACCCAGACATACATGATAAACTTTACAAACTATATAAGCTTTATAGCAATCCTATTTGCGGCCAGTATAATTCTATGCCAGCGGCTGAAAGCATTTTTTGAAAATCTTCCAATAGGCTAGGTCTGCTGTGTACCTCGTGGCAGGTGCGCTGCTTCTGCTGGCAATAGGCCGCCAGCATTCCGGCGGCTTCGCCGATGTTCCATTCCACAGGGTGCAGGCGGTAGCATCCGTTGGTTATATGGGTTGCCGAGAGATTTTTTCCTCCCGCCAGCAGATTGGTTATGCGCACGGGTATGAGAGCGCCAAGGGGAATCTGGAAGGGCAGGGCGCTGACGTCGATATAATTCTGCCCCGCCGTCGAAGGGTGCAGATCTATGCGGTACGCTCCTATGCCTACGCTGTCTGGAAAGCTTTGGGCGGCTGTGGAATTCTTGGGCTGGCATTCCGGGCTTAAGTGCTGCTCCAGTACGGTGAACAGGCCCTTAATGCGCCTGGCTTCTCGTATATAGGGGGACGCTGCTAAGCCGTCGTCGGTGCCTGTGATATCGGGACGCAGGCGCAGGCCTGGCCATCCGGTTCCGCCATCCTCGCGCGGGGCATCTGTTTGCATCCAGTATAGCATACTGAGGCTTAATTCCCGCGAACGTCTAAGGTTTTGCGCCTTTTCTTCGGGAGACACGCCGACGAGCGGTCCCAGCATATAGTCGATTTGCGGCCAGTTGACGAGCACGATATCGCTCGCGTAAGCGCCAGGCTTAAAATTGCTGCGGTCGGCGATGCGCCTAAAGGTCCATAGATCCATGGGCCCGCGCTCGGGCTGGGGATGCAGAGGATTGAAGCTGCGGATGACCGGCTCCAGGGTGATGGGGTGCGTAGCCTGCCAGGATAGCAGAGGGCCGCCCCAGCCTGGGGTAAGATCAGGTACATAACTGCGCCAAAAATCGTATTCGGCCGGTTTGGGGATCGTATGGTCGGCGCCGGGATCGTAGTCTATGGCAAAGCACCAGGAGTGGCTTTGCTGGTTCAGCGGGTCAGCCTCATCGGCAGCGTGTGGCTCTCCGGTCTCCTGCCGAGCTTCGGCGCCAACTGTATGCTCCGCCTGGCACACGGGCAGCAGGTCGCCTAATTCCGTGGCGTCGATGAAATGGGCGGCGGTTACAGATACCTTCTTGCCGTCCTGGCTCTGCAGCTCAACGGCCGTTATCCTGTCGTGGCTGACCTCGGCTGATACGGGCGCATGGTGCAGCAGCACGGTAAGCTGCCGTCCCGATATGTATGGGCGCAGGTATGCGTCTAGCACGGCTGAGCTGACCATGGGCTCGTGGCAGAGCCTGGATACGAAGCCGTTGCCCGGGTTTAGCGCTTCCTGCGAGCGGGCACTTTCGGTGAGCGGATAGAAGCGGCGATAGTATGAGCGGATGTCGCTGCGCAGGCGGCGGTAGCTGGCTGTACAGCCGAACTGCTCTATCCAGGGATGCTCGTCGGGGGGAACCGCCTGGGAGGTTAGCTGGCCGCCTAAGCGGTCGCCCTCTTCGCTGATAATGACGCTCAGCCCCTGGCGCAGCGCGGCCAAGGCAGCCGCAAAGCCTCCTAGACTTCCGCCGATAACGGCCAGATCGGCTTTATACTCCTTTTGGGGCATCACTGTTGGTCTCCTTGTCTGAAGCTTTGTCTGCAGGCTTGTCTGAGGATTTTTCTGAATCTTTGTCTTCAGGTTTGTCTGAGGATTTGTCTGCAGATTCTGGTGGCGCTTCTGCTATATCGTCCGTGTATACGGTGATGGCCTCGTTGGTCTGGTTGTTGCGTATCTGAATGTCGTTGTTTTCGTTGACGATAAGCTCCTCGTGAGGCTCAATTAAAGGCTCGTAGTTCTGCGAGCGCAGATAGGAAACTACCTTGTCGGCGATGTCCTTGCTGTAATTGGAAAGCAGCATAGCTTCGCGAATCATGCTGAGGCTGGCCTCTTCTTCGGGAACAACAGCGCTGCTGACTCCGTAGAAGCGCAGCTCGCGCAGGTGCTCCATAGAGGTAGCCCGGGCGCATATCGTTATTTTGGGATAGTTGCGGCGTATTTTGCGCAGTATGTAGTTAGAGTTGCTGCGGTCGGGTATGGTCAGCATTATGCAGCGCGCTACGGGTATGTTGGCAGCCTGAAGTATGGTGTCGGAAGCAGCGTTGCCGCCTATGACGTTAAAGCCATCCTGTTTGGCCTGGGTGATGCGGCTGGGATGCTGCTCGATAACGATAATGTTGCTGTTGCGCCCTTTGATAGCTGTGCATATGGAACGGCCTACGCGTCCGTAGCCGATTATTATGATATGATGCTTCATGACGCGGCTGACGGGCATTTTATTGACAACAGTACTTGTCGCATGGGGGAAGTATTTGCGCCAGAAGCTGTATATAGGGCTGATTAGCTCTGATACCAAGGGCGTAAGAGTCATGGAAACGGCAGCGATGGTAACGATGGTCATGTAGAGCTCGTTATTTAAGCCGTTGCTGGATTTGCCTAGGCGGGCCAGCACGAAAGCGAATTCACCGATGGGGAACATGTACAGGCCTACGGCCAGTGGCATTATGTTAACATAGCCGAAAAGGCGCGTTGTAAGCCCCATAATGAGAGCTTTGCCTAAAAATACGACCATTAGGAGCGTAAGCAGCATTATCCAGTGCGACGCGATAAAGCCTGGCTCGATCATGACGCCAACGCTGGCGAAAAAGAGCAGCGAAAATAGGTCGCGCAGCGGGGTAATTACGCTCATCACCTCATGACTGTAATCTGTGCGCGATAAAATTATACCGGCCAGGAAGGCGCCGAAGGCGAACGACAGCCCGTTAAGGTAGGTTATATACCCCATACCCAATCCCATGGCCAAAACGGTGACCATGAAAAGCTCCTGGGAGCGCGAGGCCGCTACTCTTGTGAGAATGCTGGGCAGCCAGCGGGAGCCGATAATGAACAAAAATGCGACCCATAGCAGCGATCCGCTTAAGTTTATGAGCATCTGCGTGAGTTGGCCATGCAGGTTCTGCAGCTGGGGCAGGATGATCATCATGGGAATCACTAGCAGGTCCTGCATAATCAGTATAGCGGTCATTACCTGGCTGGAAAGCGTTCCATTTAGGCCGCGATCGCTTAAGACGCGCAGGACTACCATGGTGCTTGAAACCGAGATGAGGCAGCCAAACCATAGCGATGAGACAAAATTCCAGTCGAAGCACTGGCCGACAATCAGACCAAAGCCGATGCATAGCAGCATTTGCAGCGGGGTGCCCAGCAGAGCTATCTTTTTAACCGCCGAAAGCTTTTCCAAGGGGAATTCTAAGCCTACGGTAAACAGCAGAAGGGCGATGCCTATATCAGCGAGTGTCTCTACATCGTGTATGTGGGTGATGCTAGGGCCATCGGTGTATGGTCCCACGATCATTCCCGCGATTATATAGCCGAGCATAATCGGCAGGCGCAGCTTCTGCGCGACGATTCCGCAGACCAGGGAGGCTACGGCAATAATGACAATATCTTCTGCTATACCCAAAGCTTCCTCCAGAGTAGCTATAACAGCTTCAAATGAACAGCCTTCTAGCTTATGAACGCGATTCCCGCTGTGAAATTAAATGTCATTGATAAAGTCTATTCGGGTACCTGATGGAGACTGGGCGGAGCGCTGCAGCTATCCTCAAGCGGTATTGGCAGGGTTTCTTGCCAGGGTAGGGTGTCCCATAGAGATTGCATAGAATCCACTGAAGGCCAGGCGAAAACGGCTACATCGTTATCCCTGTACAGCGCTGCTCCGCATAGGCCGGCCATCATTTCGTTTATGCGCTCGAAGGCTTTGTCGGGCTCTTGCGGAGAAAGCCAGGCGCAGTTGGCGCGGTGAACCACGGCGTAAAGCACCTGCAGCTCGCTGCGCATAACTTTATAATCGCTCACCGCGCCTTGGCGGCTCAGTTCTCTGGATATTGCGGGGTATCTGTTGCTGGGACTGCGCAGATGCTCGGGAACAGTCTCGGTGCCGTAAGGCAGCTCTGCAGACTTTAAGTCAGGAATGAGCTGCATGCCAAGGTCTTGGCATGTCCAGCCACTGTAGCGGTAAAGCCAGAGCACAAAGCTGTTTTTTTCCATAATAGAGGGCACCGGGCAGCGGCCGTGGCAGGTGCGCTGGCCGTGGAGATGCTGAAGCTGCCAGACGTTGCCGGTGTAGCCCAGAGGCAGCTCTAACAGTGCTCCTGGCGGCAGTGAGCGCAGGGCAGCTAAGAACGGCGGCTTGCGGAAGCTGAACGAGGGGAAAAAAGCATTGAGCGGCTGGGCTGCTGGGCTGGGCACGAGACTGCGCTGGGCGTTCCCCAATCCCGCTCCTTGGGCACCCTGAATGGTAAGAAATACGATAGTGCCGCTGAGAGCTATGGCGCCGGTGAGGATAGCCGGGCTGGGGCGTCGCTGGCATTTTTTCAGGGTTTGGATGGCCGCCAGGCACAGGCAGAGCATCATTATCGGGTAAACCGTGCTCAGAGTCTGCCAACGGTATCCCAGTCCTGTCCATTCGGCGATATAGTAATATGGCAGTCTTATCGGCGTGCCGCTGCTGTCGGTGAAAACAAAGCTGGAATACTGAAGGTACGGCCCGCAGCCGATGACGAAAAACAGCAGGGCGGCGCTGCTCCAGAACAGAGACTCCCAGCGCTTCTTGCAGGCGCATATTAGCAGGGCAAACGGAAGCAGCGCTGCCAGCAGAGGGATGGCGCCGGCACCGGGCAGGGTCTTTCTGGCGTCACTGGTTGTGCGCAGTATGGCATTGGAGCTGGCTCGCTCTAAAGCCTGCTGCCTCATGGGCGCGGATATAGCGCCGCCGGATCTAAGCTTGGGCAGATTTGGGTTAAGGCTTAGGACGTAATAGGCAGCAGGCAAAGCTATAAGAGCTGCGCCTGCTACGGTTATGGCCAGGCGCTTCAGCTGCGCTTTGGAAAGGCTAGGCCAGTAATAAGCTAAAGCCAAAGCGCCCAGCACAGCCAGGCACAGTCCCCATATCCAGTAGATAAATGCCGTGATAAGGGTAAAACAGCCCAATCCCCAAAAGTAGCGGGTGCGGCTATTTTCGCGCAGGCACAGCACCAGGCACAGTATGGCTAAGTAAAGGGGAGCTGTCCATAGCTGCACTAAATGCCCCCAGGCGACAATATCGCGCAGCCACTGCCAGCCCATAAAGGTGCAGCCTAAGAGCAGGCCGTACATCCAGCTTCGCTCTAATCTGACCAGTGTATAGCTTGCCGCCCAGGTGCCGGTTATCAGCGCCGCGAGTACGGATATGTTCCACCACAGCGGCCAGGGCAGGCAGGCTATAAGAGGCGCCGCGAAGAGGATATGCAGAAACGATTTGTGGGTTATGAGCAGATTGCGGTTTATGGGATAATCTAGGTTATCGCTGTAAAATAACGATTTGCCGGCGAGCAGATTGCGGGTGACGGTAGTGTGTATATTGATCTCGTCGAAAAGGTCATTGCAGGGAGTGCCTAAAACCAGCGCAGAAAAGCGCATCGGCATCGGCCAGGTAAGCGCAGCCGCCAGCAGCGTGATTAAGCAAACAAACGCGAGCCAGCGCCATGGTGTCGAAATCTGCATAAACTAAAACATTTCGGCTGTGCATATATCATACCTGCAAATGCCACACAAGCGTTAATCTTGTAGGAAGAGCAATAATAACGGCAAATTCTATGAATCTATAAATCAGCGCAGATATGTTCGCGAAACACTAACTAAACGACATTGATTAAAAATGAAAAGGAATAGCCGTGCAGCCTTACAGTGAATTGGAAGTCTTTATTAGGGCGCGTTACTCGTTAATTGAAATTGTTTCCAGCGAAGAAGAGCGCGTAGAGGAGTGCCTGCGGATCTTGGCGGATAAGCTGGGCAAGCGCTTCTGCTGCTGGTCTGCTGTGAGGGGACTTTACGACTATTCGCTGCCTGTCGGCAAGTCCGTGGTCTGCAGCGAGCCTGTAGCTGCTCTCCGCGAGGCGCAAAAGCAGAACAGCCCCGCGCTGTATCTGTTTAAAGATATTCAGCCATTTCTGAGCGATAAGGTCACTCTGCGCCAGCTAAAGGAGACGGCGCGGGCCTTGCAGGCCAGCCCGAAGACGATTTTTCTGCTCGAGCCTAAGCACGATTTGCCCAGCAGCTTAGACAAAGAGGTTACGGTCTTTGACTTTCCGCTGCCCGACCGTTACGAGCTGGGCAAGCTGCTGGATGATGTCCAGGCCGAGCTGTCGTCCGCGCGCTCTCTGGATCCCGCGGTGCGCGAACAGCTGGCCCAGGCCGCGCTGGGGCTGACGCGCTCTGAGGCCGAAAATGCTTTGGCCCGGGCGCTGATAACGTGCGGGTATTTGGGGCCGGATACCGTAGCTGCGGTTCTGGAGGAGAAAAAGCAGATTATACGCAAGGGCGGCCTGCTGGACTATATTGAAAACTGCAGCGGTATGCAGAGTGTCGGCGGTCTGTCCGGCCTAAAGTCCTGGGTGCAAAAGCGCACCCTGGCGTTTACTCAGGAGGCCCGTGACTTTGGGCTGCCGGCGCCGCGCGGCATCCTGCTGCTAGGTGTGCAGGGGTGCGGCAAAAGCCTGTGCGCCAAAGCGGTTAGCGCAGCCTGGAATATGCCCATTCTGCGTCTAGATGTCGGCCGTCTGTTCGCAAGCCTTATGGGATCGTCAGAGAGCAATATGCGCGAGGCCATTAAAATGGCGGAATCTATCGCCCCCTGCGTGCTGTGGATCGATGAAATTGAAAAAGCCTTCGCGGGCAGCAAGGGCTCGGAAAGCGACGGGGGCACCTCTTCGCGCATTCTGGCCACATTTCTGACCTGGCTGCAGGAAAAGAAGGACGGGGTTTTCGTGATCGCCACGGCCAACGATATAACGTCTCTGCCGCCGGAGCTGCTGCGCAAGGGCAGACTCGATGAGACCTTTTTCGTAGACCTTCCGACCGCGGCCGAGCGGGCTGAGATATTTGCCATTCATTTGCAGGCACGCCGCCGCAATCCGGCCATGTTCTCCCTGTGGGCTCTGGCAGAGGCCAGCGAAGGCTTCAGCGGCTCGGAGATAGAGCAGGCTATAGTGGCGGCTCTGTACGATGCCTTTGATTCCCGCTGTGACCTGCAGGATGGGCATATCCTGAACGCACTGCGCCAGACCGTGCCGCTGTCTAAAACGCGCCACGAAGAGGTTCAGGCGCTGCGGGCCTGGGCGGCGAGCCGAGCGCGAAGCGCCTCATAGACAGGAGATCCCACCGTTATTCAGCTGTGCTAATAAAAAAGCCAGCGCATAGGATTTCTAACTAAATCTCATGCGCTGGCTTTTTCGTGCTGAAGGCGCTTGGGCAAACTCTGGCATTCAGTGTTTACCCAAGCTTTATGGCCAAATTAGGCGGTTATGGCCTCCAGGACATGGCCGATCTGCCATTTATCGTAAGTACCGTTCTGGACGGCTTCTTTGGCAGCTTCATTGTCGATTAGGCCGCGCTCCTGGGCTTTCTCAAGGCTCTTCGCGGTGGAGTAATCCAGCATGGAGGTAGATGCGGTCAGCAGCGCTGAGCTCATGCCTCCGCCGCCTAAAGTGCTGGGATCGAGACCTGCGAGATTCTCCGCGGACCTGGGCTGTACGAGCTCGGTGCCGAAGTCGATCTCCTCCAGCGGAGTGCCATTGTTGTAGGCTTCTAGCAGCTTTTCACCGATGTAGGCGGAGAGGCTGCCTTCGCCGGCTTCATTAAGGCTTTCGGCCAGAGCGTCGTAATCGAGCACTCCCGCGGAAGCGGCTGCCATAATGCCCTGGGTTCTCTCCAGATCCTCTGCCTGCATAATCGGGTCGACGTTAAGCTCAACGCCGTTGGCGGCTAGGTCTTCGATGACCGCGTTGTATTCATCGGCGTCGTCGATGGCCAGGTGCTGTATCTGTTCGCTGATAGCGTTGGCGTTCTGCTGATCCTGCTCCATCATGTGCTGAATCTGATCACCGACAGAGTGCTTATTCTGCATATCATTCTGGACCATTTCATCCAGGCTATGCTTGTGCTCGATGCTCTTCAAAGCATCGCCGGTGCGCCAGTTGTCGTAGGTTCCGTTCTGGATGGCTTCTCTGGCTGCACCATGGTCGATCAGGCCGCGCTCATAGGCTTTGTCTAGCCCGTCTGCGGTGGTTTTGTCCAGCGCAAAACGCGTGAAGGTCTGGAGAGTGCTGCTCATTCCGCCGGCAGGGGCGTTAGGATCCGCTCCCGCGAGACTTTCAGCGGACATGGGCTGTACGAGCTCGGTGCCGAAGTCGATCTCCTCTAGCGGAGTGCCATTGTTGTGAGCTTCAAGCAGCTTGGCTCCGATGTAAGCGGAGAGGGTGCCTTCGCCGGATTCCTCAAGGCTGGCGGCCAGAGCGTCGTAATCGAGCACTCCCGCGGAAGCCGCGGCCATGATGGCCTGGGTGTTCTCCAGATCCTCAGCCTGCATCTCAGGGTCGACATTAAGCTCGACACCGTTAGCGGCTAAGTCTTCGACAACCGCGTTATACTCATCGGCATCGTCGATGGCCATGTGCTGTATGCGATCAGCGGCTGCCTGGGCATTTTCCTGATCCTGAGTGTACATCTGATAGATGTTGTTCGTCTGATCGATGTGCTTTAAGGTGTCGCCGGTATGCCAGTTTTCGAAGGTGCCGTTCTGTACGGTGTCTTTAACGGCTCCGAAATCGAGTAGGCCGCGCTCCTGAGCCTTTGACAGTCCGGTAGCTGTAGCCTGATCCAGCATGGTCTGCGTGAGCACCTGCAGAGTGCTGGACATGCCGCCGCCATTGCCGCTCGGGGACATTCCCGCCAGCCGTTCGGCAGTCATGGGCTGCACAAGCTCGGTGCCAAAGTCGATCTCTTCCAGCGGCGTACCATTGTTGTGCGCCTCGAGCAGCTTTTCGCCGATGTAAGCCGAGAGACTGCCCTCGCCGGCTTCATTAAGGCTTTCGGCCAGAGCTTCGTAATCGAGCACTCCTGCGGAAGCGGCTGACATGAGAGCCTGCGTCCTTTCAAGATCCTCACCCTGCATCTCGGGATCGACATTGATTTCTATCCCATTGGCGGCTAAGTCTTCGATGACCGCGTTGTATTCTTCAGGATTGTCGATGGCCAGGTGCTGTATCCGTTCGCTGATGGCCTGAGCGTTAGCCTGATCCTGCTCCATCATCTCCTGTATGGTGTTTTTCGAATTGGCGCGCGTTAGAACGTCGCCAGTCTGCCAATTATCGAAGGTACCGTTCTGTACGGCTTCCTTGACTGCAGCTTTATCTAGCAGCCCGAGCTCCTGGGCTTTAGCTAAACCGTTGGCGGTTGTGTAGTCCAGCATCGCCGTTGTGAAAGCCCCGATCGAGCTGGTCAGGCCCCCGCCGCCTAAGGTACTGGGATCGACACCAGCGAGTCTGTCAGCGGACATGGGCTGTACGAGGTCGGTGCCGAAGTCAATTTCTTCTAAAGGAGTACCGTTGTTGTGGGCCTCAAGCAGCTTGGCTCCGATGTAAGACGAGAGGGTGCCTTCGCCGGATTCCTCAAGGCTGGCGGCCAGAGCGTCATAATCGAGTACGCCTGCTGAAGCCGCGGCCATAATGGCCTGGGTATTCTCCAGGTCTTGAGCCTGCATCTCGGGATCGACATTAATCTCCACGCCGTTGGCGGCTAAGTCTTCGACGACCGCGTTGTATTCTTCGGGATTGTCGATAGCCATGCGCTCTATGCGCTCCGCAACAGCCTGGGTGTTCTCCTGATCCTGTTGGATCATCTGCTGGACACTTTCCTTCATGGTGAGATTCGGAGGCAGCGTGTTCTTGCGGTGCTCGAGATCCTGCAGGATCATCTCCTGGAGGCTATCGTGCATGGAGAGATTCTCGGGAAGCATATCCTTAAGCTTCTCCATGTCTATCTGTGTGTTATCGGAGGCCTGATCGTCTACGGGCTGATCGGGAACGAATACGCAGCCTGTATTTTCGTATAAACCAGAATCGTTGGCTGATATAGAAGGTGAGCTGTCAGAAGACTTTTTAGGCTCCAAAGTCTGCTTGGGAGTGTACTGTTGCAGTACGGCATTTTGGTTAATGCTGGTATCCATGCGGTCCTCCGTTATAATATTTGGGATCAAAATAGAAAACAGTCTGAGCTAAATGCATTGCGCCTTTCTATGTATATACAGTTTTTTTTGGCTTAGTAAACATATGCTTCCTAAAGTTTGCCTTAACTTTAGGAAGCATATGAACAATGGCTAGAAGCTGGCGCCAGCTTTATAACAGCGCGGCCTAAAGCCTAGCGCAGATCGTGGTTTACGATGGAGTCGCGCAGCTTGGGCTCAAACCAGGTGCTCTTAGGAGGCATGATCTGCCCAGCATCGGCAATGTCCATCAGCTCATGCAGGGAGACTGGCCGCATGGAGAAGGCAACAGCCATCTTTCCCGAATCGACGCGCTTTACCAGCTCGTCGGTGCCGCGGATGCCGCCTACGAAATCGATGCGCTCATCGGTGCGCGGGTCGCCGATGCCGAGCAGGGGCGCTAATACGTTTTCCTGCAGCACAGCGGCGTCTAATCTCTCGGCGGGACCGGCGGCTTTGGCTTTGAGCGCGTTAAGGTCGAGATCGTACCAATTGTGGTCGAGGTACATGCTTACATGGCCGTCCTGGCTGGGCTCGGCCGTAGCGTTGTCCTGAACGGGGACTACTTTCTTTAAGGCGTCCAGCAGCTCTGCGGGCGTTTTCCCGTTCAGATCGGCGACTACGCGGTTGTAGGCCAAAATTCTCAGCTGGTTGTCGGGGAAGGTGACGGCCAGGAAGTAGTTGGCAGCTTCTTTGCCGGTCCACTCGGCGGCCTCGCTGCGCAGCTTGGCGCGGGTGCGGCTGGCGCTGGCGGCGCGGTGGTGTCCGTCGGCTATATACTGGACGGGTACCTTTTCGGCAAAGGCCTTAACCAGAGCATCGCAGTCGCTGACCTTCCATACGGTGTGGCGTATGCCGTCTTCGGCCGTAAAGTTGTACAGTGGCTCTGTTTTAGTAACCTTTTCGACAATAGCGTCGATTTCGGGTACGGCGCGATAGGCCAAGAATACGGGACCAGTTTGAGCCTGAGTGGCGATGATATGCCTGGTGCGATCGTCTTCCTTCGCTTTGCGAGTCTTTTCGTGCTTTTTGATCTGTCCGTTATCGTATTCGTCAACGGAAAAGGTCGCCGCGATGCCGGTCTGCACGTGGCTGCCCATCTGCAGCTGATACACATATACGGCGGGCTCGCTGTCGGAGATTAGCACTCCCTGTTCGGTGAGCTTGGCCAGGTTGGCTGATGCCTGGGCGTATACTTTGGGATCGTAGGGATCTGTATCGAGGGGCAGGTCGATCTCGGCGCGGGAGATGTGCAGGAAGCTCAGTGGCTTGGTGTGGGCGAGCGCGTAAGCTTCTTGGCGGTCTACTACATCGTAGGGAACAGCGGCTACTTCGGAAGCGCGTTCAGGAGTGGGGCGCAGAGCGTGAAAGGGACGCAGGGTGGACATTTTGTTTACTATTTCCTTTGCATAGACTGTGCGGCCAGGCCGCAGAAATATACCGGTGACGCTCCTATATTAAGCAATGTCATTAGCTTAAGTTCTCCCTCCTGCCATACTTTAGGGGGGAGCTATAATGAGGATCTGTTGGCCATTGCTTAAGCTAACGATACTGCTGTATTAGGGACAGCGTCGTTTGGGAAGCTTTTTTTCTGACCGCATTAGCCTGTACCGCTTGTTGCGCTGGCCCTCCTTCGCTTGGACAAGACTGATAAGGGGGATTGCGCTTAACCGGTGGCGCGCTGCGGCCATGGATAGCTATGAAGCATTCAAAATAAGTAAATTCGTGTAAACTGTATGCTCCCCTTTATGCGTGTAAACTGTCGTCACATAGTAAAAATCATGTATCTACATATATATACAGAGGAAAATGTTTTCGCTGCTCGAAATGCGGGCTTTCGCAGAGCTGAAAAGGCCAAATGCGGCGATGCACAAGAGCTTTGCGCGGTGATTTGAATGCCAAGAAAATACGGTTTTACGCTGACAGAAATTATGATAGTGCTGTCCGTTATAGCGGTGCTGTCGTGCGTGCTGATTCCTTATCTGTCCCATGCGCACGCTCAGGCGCAGCTGCGCGCCTGCGAGGGCAATATAAAGAACATGGCCACGGCGATTGAAACGATGGCCGCCAAGCATGGCAACTATATGCCGCCTGGGGGTAACGGCTTTATGTCCTGGCATCGGGAGATCATGAATTATCTGGGCAAAATGCCATCCTGTCCTTCCTGCGGCAAGCATTATGGCATGGAATTCTCCCAGGATTTTGACGCTTATACCATCTATTGCGGGAGCAGCGAAGTCAGCCATGCCGCCTGCGGTCTTGAGAAGGGGTATCCTCAGTACTCTTCAGTAATAGGCATCGTAGAGCATCCGCGAACCGATTCTATGTAATAATATCCGGATAAAACAAAGCTTCCGCGGCGAAGCTGTTTCAGCGCGGAAGCTGGTATGGCGCATATGCGCCCGCAATGGCACGCTGCATGCGTGCGTTTGCAATAATTTAGCAGACTAAGGAATATCGATTAGCACCTTCAGCGAATCGCCGGCCTTGCGGGTCAGCTCTACCGCGTCCTGCATCTGGCTGAGCGGGAAGCGATGGGTGACCAGCTGCTTGGAGGTGCAGTAGCCCTCGTTAATCAGCCACATAGCCTCGCGGCTTTCGCGGGGGCCGCTAGAATAGCTGGAGATGAGATCGATCTCGTCAAAGTATATTTTGTTCATGTCGACGGTCATCGGTGTGCCCGGCTGTGGCCCCATGAACATGAGCACGCGGGAGGCGCGCCCTGCGCACTCAATGCCCTCGAGCATGGCGGCCGCGTTGGTGGGGCAGACCATCACTATGTCGGCGCCGCGTCCCTCTGTGGCTTCAAAAACCGCTTTAGGGAAGGATTCCTTGGTAAAATCTACGGCGCGATCCAGGCCGAAGGATTTGGCTTTTTCCAGGCGGAAGGGCACCTTGTCGGAGCCTACTACGCATTTGGCTCCGTAATATTTGGCTAAAATGACCATCATCTGCCCCATTACGCCTAAACCCATAACGGCCACGGTGTCTCCGGGGGTCATGCGCGCCCGTCTGAAGGCGCGCACCGCGCAGGCAACTGGCTCGATGAGGGTGGCATCGTCGTAGCTCATGCTGTCGGGGAGTACCCAGGTATCCTTATAAAGGTTGTTTTCCGGTACCAGGCAGTACTGCGCGGCTCCTCCGGGGATGAGCTTGGCTTTGCGCCAGGTCTCGCACATGGAATAATTTCCGTGCCTGCAATAATGGCAGGTTCCACAAGGGGCGTGATGGTGGAAATACACGCGGTCTCCGACTTTGAGATGGGTAACTTCCGCGCCTAGGGCGGCGATTTCGCCAGCCGGCTCGTGTCCCAGCACGGTGGGGCATTTTTTGTGCACATACCATGGGGTAACATCGCCGGTGCAGACGCCTAAGGTGTGAACCTTGACGAGGGCTTCGCGCGGGCCGGGGAGCGGGGTCTCCATCTCCTCCAGGCAGAATTTATCGAAGTCGTATGCTTTGGAAACAAGCATAGTGCGAGGGATATCCATATTGCCTCCTAAAAAGATAATCCTTTCTCAAAGTTAATGGCATTGGGTGTAGCGCAGATAAATTTAAAAATCATTGCCGTTGGGCGTAATGGCGAAGGTTATGGCTCCGTCGGCGGTTAGCTTTCTGAAGGCGCTGTTAATCTCGCTCAGGGGCAGGGTGCCGCTGATTAAATGCTGCGTATTGATCTCGCCGCTTGCCAGCAGTCTCTGGGCCTCGGCTACATCTTCGCTGCTGTAATTGCAGGCGCCGATAAGGGTCATCTGATCGTAATGGACTCGGGTGGTGTCCAGCTGGAGCTTATAGCCGCTGGAAAAACCGCCGCTGAACAGCAGGGTGGCCGCCTTTGAGGCTAAGCCGAGCATGCTTTCCCATACTTCTGGTGTGCCGGCGCAGTCGATGACGATCTGTGCCCCGTAGCCATTGGTATAGCGCATTATGGCTTCCTGCAGATTCTCTTCGCTGGGGTTTACCATGTAATCCGCGTAGTCGGCACCAATCCTGCTGGCGATTTCTAAATGCTGCTGCTTTGTACTCACCAATATAACGCTCTGTGGCTGGGCTGTAGCTTTAATGGCCAGCAGGTACAGCAGCCCTAGGGTTCCGCCGCCCAAAATGACGATGGTGTCATCGGGATGGATGGTGAGCTGGCGCAGTCCGTGCATGACCTGGCTCATTGGTTCCAGGAAAGCCGCCTTCGCGAAGCTGAGACTGTCAGGCTTGGCAAAGGTGCTGTATTCGGTGACATCGGCGGACAGCAGGGCGTATTGGGCGAGGCCGTGCTGGATGGCATTCTTGTCAAAGCTGTCGCAGTAGTGCTCGCGCTGTCGCAGGCAGTTCCCGCATTTGTGGCAGCTGCCGCTGCGGGCGCACATTATCTCCTGGCCGACCTCAAATTTGCTGACCTTGGCGCCGACGGCGTGGACTGTGCCGGAAATTGCGCTTCCGATAGCGGTATCGGCTCCGCTCGCCCAGGCTCTTCTGTCATTTTCGCTGGTTAGCGCGCAGGCGACCTTGACGACGATTTCATCTTCCTGAGGCTGCGGAATGGGGGCCTCTTCCAAAATGGCGTTCTGCTGATCCTTGATAGAAGCGTATATCATTAAAATGTAACTCCTTGAACTAGAACTAGCGTAAAAATATACTGATTTGGGATTAATGGTCTGAAAGCTATTGCTTTAGGGGAAGCGTATGCGCTATACCAGCAGCGTTCTTGATGGCATAGCTCCGCTGGGCTCAGATAAGTATTTTTTTATCTGAACTATCATTAAAAATACATCCAAGAGCATACACACAAACTGGCTATTCCTAACAATATGGCCAGATAGCCCGCCCCGGCGATGTAGGTGAACAGAGCGTCACCCTCGCGGTGCATGGGCTGCGAGGTTAAATATCCTGCCAGCCTTCTTCCGACAGCTGCCATCAGCGTTCCTCCGAGCGTAAGGGCAGTTCCGAGTATGGCCAAAACAGTTACCAATGTGGGATCCTTTTTGGGGCTGCGCTCAGCTAGGGCTAGCGCGAAAGGGCAATAAACCGGTCTTTGCGTACAAATTTGCATCGGCTACCATGGATATTGGAGGTAAAGCTGGTTGCTTAAAGCGTATTCCCAGGCCTTTACGGTGTAATCGTCCAGGGCATCGAGCAGTCCGGCGATCTGCCGAGCCTTCTGTGGCGATTCCGTGCGGATAGTCCAGACGGTGAACAGCAGAGCCGGAGCCAGCCAGTCCCGACTGCTTGAACTGTGCCTGCTGGTGTAAACCGCCTGCGAGACCCAGTCTACCTGCTCTAAGGCGCGATCGTCTAGCGCTGATAGGCAGAGAATGCGCAAAAATAGCTGGGCGAACTCAGGGGTGGCGTACTGTTTGGCTATTACGCGGTACAGTCTGGCGAAGCCGAAGCACATGAGCGCCCGCCCCACGACGTCCTGGCTTAGCGCTGGCTCGCGCCCGTATTCTGCGTATTTGGAAGCTACAGTTCCCGTTGTGCGCGGGGAAAATGCCCAAATCTTTAATAGGGCGCAGATGGTGGGGGCTGCATGCAGGCATTGCTGGGCGGTTACCCTGCCTGCCTGAGGGTAGAGGCCTAACAGCCGCGAAGCTTCGGGAAGGTGCAGCAAGCGTTCTTCAATGCCCAATCTGGTATTTTCGACGAGATCTAAAAAAGCTTGGTTTTCTGACAAAATAAGCTCCTCGCTTGGCAATTCGGAAATCTGAAGGCGCTTCAGCGCATAGGCATAAAGCGCGGTTTAACGTTCCTGAGTGGCGCGCCGGTATGTGTGTCCTTTGCTGCTGGCGCGGGCTGCGTGAGTGCGCTTATTATAGTTGCCCTGCGCGCTGCGGCTTTCGCGGCCGCTGCGAGATAATGGGGATATATACTCCTGGCACTTGGAGATATCGTCGTTGCTGATGCTGAGCGTTAAGCGCTGGCCGCCCTTGCCTTCGGAGTAATCGGATATAGCTTCGATGGGAACCATGACGTTGCCCCCTAAATTGCCTCTGTCCAAAACAAAGCTGTGTATTTTGTAGGGCGGCATATCCTCTGCGTAAATAAGACGCAGGTGGCCAGCTAATTCGCCGTCATTAGCGTAAACTGGAGTGTCAAGCTGAAGCATAGTTATTGATAGTTCAGGTGCTGGCATTGCAAGAGTCCTTTCGTCGCCAACGCGATCTGCTTTCATCGCAAATAATAGTTAGAATATTAGGTAGCTATTCGGCACAGTCGTTTGAAGGCCTTTTTTCGCTTAAGCCGAACATCTATATGATTTTATGCTCATACTCTGAGGAGGGTTCGGTGGCTATCAATCTGGATGGCATTTTGCTAGAACTTCTGACAAAAGGCGGCTCCGATCTGTTTATTACGTCCGGTCATGCTCCCGCTTTGCGCATTAACGGTTCCATGGTCTTTTTGGACATGGAGCCCAGCGAGAATCAGGATGTCCACGTCTTGCTGAAAAACTTTTTAACCGATGCGGACTTTGAGCGGCTTGAAACTGAGCTGGATGTCGATTTCGCTTACGAAACGCGTCTGCCCGGCTTCGGTGTACGGAGATTTCGCGGGTGTGCTTTTCACCAGCGTCTGGGAACGAGCTTTGTGCTGCGCTCCATTCCTATTCAAATCCCTACAGTATCGGAGTTAAATTTACCTCCCGAGGTGCTAAAGCTTGTTGAGTACCATCAGGGGCTGGTTTTGGTAACCGGGCCTACCGGTTCCGGAAAAACTACGACCTTGGCGGCGCTCATCAACCATATTAATAACACTAAACCGCTGCACGTTATTACCTTGGAAGACCCCATCGAATTTGTGTATCCCATCAATAAATGCATGATCGTGCAGAGACAGGTGGGAACCCATGTCGACAGCTTCAGCTCGGCGCTGCGTTCGGCCCTGCGCGAAGACCCCGATGTGATTCTCGTGGGCGAGATGCGCGACCTAGATACTATCGAGCTGGCGATTACAGCCTCCGAAACTGGACACCTGGTGTTCGCCACTCTGCATACAATGTCAGCAGCCCAAACGGTTAACCGCATTGTAAACGTGTTCCCGGCCTCGCGGCAGGCGCAGGTGCGCGTCATGCTGGCAGACTCTCTTTGCGGCGTAGTTACTCAGCAGCTGATTCAGCGTTTAGATGGCAACAGTCGTATTGTGGCGGTCGAGCTGATGATTAATAACGGCGCTATAAGCACGCATATCCGCGAAGCTAAGTTCCATCAGATCAATTCCTCTATTCAGGTGGGAGCCAGCATCGGTATGCGCCTGATGGATCAGTCGCTGCTTGAGCTCGTAGAGAGCCATCAGATCGATCCCCATGTGGCCTTGGACCGTGCCCTCGACAAGAATACCTTTATTAACCAGATAAGGAGCTATCTCGAATAATGAGCCTCAGTCCGATTCTTGAGAGTTATCTGCAAGTCGTCCTCGATTATGGCGGTTCAGATCTTCATCTAGAAGCCGGGGCTCCGCCGGCTATCCGTTTGAATGGAGACATTAAGTTTCTCGATGAGCCGCCTATTGAGCGTGACCAGGCTGAAGAAATACTGCTGCCTATTCTCAGCGATCATTTGGCTCAGGAGTTTTTAGATACCGGCAATGTGGACTTCTCCTATGAGGTTCAGGGCATGGGGCGATTCCGCGTTAATTTTTTGCTGCAGAATCGCGGTATGGGCGGAGTCTTTCGCGCTATTCCCAACAGAGTTCCGACCCTTGACGACTTGAATTTGCCGCCTGTTATAAGCAGGATTGCTAACATTCCCAAGGGTCTGGTCGTGGTAACCGGACCTACGGGATCGGGCAAGTCGACAACTCTGGCCGCTATAGTCAATCACATAAATAAAACTCAGCGCAAGCACATTATTACTATCGAGGATCCTATCGAGTTTGTGCACGCCTCAGACAAATCCATGATCCAGCAGCGTGAAATCGGTGCCCATGCCCGAGATTTCGCGCGCTCTCTGAGAGCGGCGCTGCGCGAATCTCCCGATGTTATTCTGCTGGGAGAGATGCGCGACCTGGAGACGATATCTGAGGCTATCCGCGCCGCCGAGACCGGGCACTTGGTACTGGGTACGCTGCACACCAATTCCGCCGCCAAAACGGTGGACCGCATCGTAGACGTTTTCCCAGCCGGTGAGCAGGAGCAGATACGCTCCATGCTGTCGGCATCGCTTAAAGCCGTTATCGCCCAGCAGCTGCTGCAGACGCGCGATAAGAAGGGGCGCGTTGCTGTGCTGGAGATTATGATGGTCAATTTCGGTATCGCTGGTCTGATCCGCGAGTCGAAAACCAGTATGATTAGCTCGTTTATTCATATGGGCTCAGAAGAGGGCATGCAGTCTATGGACAGCCATTTGATTCAGCTGTGCAAGGCGGGCTGGATTGATACGCAGACGGCTTTCGATCACTGCGTCGATCGCGGTACGCTGCGGCGCTCCGGCCTTGTCGATCCCAACGGCTACGATGAAGATGAAGAGTAGATAAATTTGCCTGCGCATTAAGGCCATGCTTGGCCTACATAAATAGGCCCGATAATGGTAATGCTGCCGTGAAAATGCAGAAGTAATTCTCACTGCAGCATTACTTTTTTATTGGCCGGCTGCCGTCGCGGCGCAGAGGCGTTCCCAAAGCATTGCGTGCCGATGCGAGCTTCTTTCCCGAGCTTTAGCGCATCGGCGAGTTTTTTATTAATGTATATTCAAAAATAGCTAAGTATGTGTATAATAATTAATTATCGTTGATGAACATTATTGCTCTGCCTGGCGAGTTTGCTTAGCGGTAGGGTTGTTTATTTTGGAGGACCGATGAGCTCGTTTGGGGCTTTTTTCGCGAAGCGAAGCAATTGCTGCTGGTCTCTGAAAATCACCTTGCTTTTGCTGGTGATGGTTGCTGTTGGCGGCTGCGCAGATCATGAGAGGGGAATTGCTCCTTCTCCTGAGCCGGCCGCAGCCACGATTAAGTATTATTTTCAGCAGGACACCGTTAACAAGGTCTCTGGCGCGGCTACGACCGCAGCCGTAGCCGCTTACGATGCCGCTGGCGATATACTGGGCGGCGCTTCTCTGCTGCACACCGCCATCGCCGATATGCCCAGAGAAGGCAGTTATATAGTGGCCGAAGCTGAGATCCCCGCAGACACCGCCATGCTGGCTTTTACCTTCAGCGGCGATGCGCCTGGTTCTCCTCTCGATATGTTTGCTGTGTCCTTGCGCAATGGCCAGGAGTCTTACACTATGGACGATGGCGACACGCTGGGCGATCCTGTGCTGTACTTCCTCGTAACAGACGCCGCTCAAAAGGGTTACCGCTTTGAATGCAAGGTGGGCGACGAGCTGTATCCAGTTGCCAAGGCTATGACCAAGGGTGGTATGGAAGTCCCAGTAACTGTGCTGGCTCCGGTTGATGACAGCGTTGTCGCTTATACAGCGGCCACAGAAACCAGCGAGGCCAAATATGTGGCTAAGGCCGAAGGCGAAACCGTCTTTGTGCTCAGCCTAGCTGGAAATGAGCTGCTCTCTGAAGAAGGCGTTATTGTCAGCGCTGTGCGGCCCGAGCCTACACCGACTCCTACGCCTACGCCTACGCCGACTCCTACGCCTTCGCCTACGCCTGTAGCAACTGCGTCAGTAAGCTTTATTTTTGATTTAGCAGCTTCTTTGGAGGATAATGATGTCGGTGTTACGGTAGACTCCTTTGAGATTATCGGCTATACCGATGCCGCCGGTAGCACTGCATGTGCTCACGAGCCTTGGAAGGCCGATAAGGATACATCTATGATGGGCGCTCAGCAGGTGGTTGAGTTGGATGATGTGCCTTCCGATGTCGTGCGTTTCCGCATTAATTGCCTGGCCATAGATGAATCCTTGGTCTCCGTCTGTGAAACCCAGGAGCTGCAGCTTAATCCTAACGAGGAATACGAGATCATCGTTAAAGATGAAGCGCCTCCGCAGCTGTGCAATAAGCTTACCCTGAAATTTGCCGACAGCCTCGTGCGTCCTGATCGTGCTGTCAAATATAAGGTTTCTCTGTACGATAATAGTTTAGATCCAGATAAAGTGCCTGTGGCCACTGCGATTAATGATCAGCCCTGGCCCGATGCCGTTTTTACTTATGTGCCTTTGAATACGAGCAAAGCCGTGGCCGAGTTCTTAAATGATAACGATACGGTAATGGCTAGCCTGACACTTGAAGGGAACCTGTTCCCTTCCCTGAGTCCGGGGACGAATACAGAGGCGACGCTTACTAGTGGCAAAGAGGTCAAAATAAGCATTGCCAATGCCTATAAGATGGATACCAGCAAGGTCGCCGTTGTTTTGGTGTATAGCGACAGCAACATCATTAAGGACAAAGAGGTCACTGTAAAGAATCTGGACTTTGACAAGGAAACTGGTTCCTGTGAGATGATTCTCGCACCCTTTACCGACAATGTTTCCGTCAATAGTGCTAAGCTGCAAAAGGGCGACGAACACGGGGCGCCTTTTGAATGGCTGGATTATTCTCAGTACCAGGTAAGCTCAGATGGCAAGATCGTTTTGGATGTGAACGAAAATGAATTTGCCAATGGTGTTTATGCCGATGACAGGATTATGAAAGTGTCTAATCCGCGCCACCTAGACAACATTCGCAAGCATTTGGATGGACAGTTTGAGCAGACCAGAGATATCGACTTTAACACCTCGTGCGGTATAACGATTGATATTGCCCACGAATATGATAATGGTGCCATTAGAATCGAATCAAACAGAACTGTCTGTGATGCTAATGCGCGCTTTTATGATGGGCAGGGGGCATCTGCTGACCATCCAGACCAAAACGTATTGTACGGCTGGCAGCCAATAGGTCAGGATAAGGGCAAGAGCCTGCTGGAATCTGAACCGTTTTGCGGGGATTATAACGGCGGAAACTTTCAGATCAGCGGTATTGTGAGCGATTATTCAGAGGCTGGGTCCAATAACGCTGGCAGTGCGCTGTTTGGCAGAGTGCGCAATGCTTCGATATCTGGAGTCCATTTGGAGGCAAGTACCTTTGTTGCTGATAGAGCAGCCGCTGGTCTGGTCTGCTTAGCCCAAGGTGAGACAAGGATTGATGACTGCCATTCTGAGGCAAAAGTGTGCGCTTATTATAGCGGCGGGATCGTGGGTGAGACGGCAGACCCTGATGCTGACGAGCCAATTCTTTTAACAATTAATAGCTGCCAGATTAAGGGCAAAACGTATGGCACAATTGTAGGCGGCATTTTGTCTCAGTGCGTTCAGTGTCAGGCCGAGATAGAGAATTGCGAGCTCTTAGAAGAAGCAGAGCTTGTCGCGAGCAACAGTGTCGGCGGTATGGTGGGCATTGCTGGCAGTGAGCTGTGCGAGGATGACAGTGTTGTCTTAAAAGGCTGCATAATGAAGGGCATAATGTATATATCGAAAGCAGATGACCCTAACAGCGTAGGCGGCGGAGGCCTTGTCGCCGAGGTTCGGCTCCATGATGCCAGTGTGCAGTGTTTGTTAGGAGAGGATGGAGACGACGACAGCGAGGTCACAGACTGCTGTCAGATAGTATTTGAAGCTCCTTCGGACGACCCTGGTGATCCTTATGAGTTAAGGTTCGGTGGCATTATCGGAAAGGTATGGCTCGATTACCAGGATGGGGGGCGCAGCTCATATCCTGACAACCGAGGCTACAGTTGAAGAGCTACTGAACTCACGCAGCAATATTGCCATCGATGTTTTGCCCGATATTGATGGCAGGGAGCAGCATCTGATCGGCAACTATTGCGGTTCTCCCTGGATTGACTAGCTTAACGGTTATTTTATTGTCCATTTCCTGATACAAGGAGGCCTGTATGGCTCGGGTATATTTTTGGCCGGTTACGGCGCAGACTGAAACTGCTGATATACAGCGCACGACCCGCGCCATGCTGGAGCGCCTACTGGCCGATGGCGGTATAGAGCCAGAGAAGCGGGTGCCGCTGAAGGTACACTTTGGCGAAAAGGGCAACAGCACTTACATCAAAGGCGAGAATTATCAGGGCATAATCGATCTGCTGAAGGAGCGCGGCTGTCAGCCCTATTACACCGAAACCAGCGTGCTCTACGCAGGCGAGCGCTATGCAGGCGAGCGCCATATTAAGGTGGCACTGGAGCATGGCTTCGATCAGCTGCCCATTGAAATGGCCGATGGGCAGGAGGGCGAGGACTTCTGCGAGATCCCCGTCGGTCAAAAGCACTTTGAGAGCTGTTATATCGGGCGCGGGATTGCCGAAGCCAAGCAGCTTATAGTGCTTTCCCACTTTAAAGGCCATATGCTGGCGGGCTTTGGGGGCGCTATAAAACAGCTTTCGATGGGCTGTGCTGCCAGAGCTGGCAAATTGGCCATGCATGCTGGTGTTAAGCCGCGCATTAAAAGCCGATCCTGCCGCCGCTGCCACGTCTGTGAGAAGCGCTGCAATTTCGGGGCTCTGCATATTGGGGAAAAAAGCTATATAGACCAGGAGAAATGCCGCGGCTGCGGGGCCTGTGTGGCGGCCTGCCCGCATAAGGCTATACGCTCCTTCAGCTTCTTCTCGTGGCAGAGCATAGTCAATATTCTGTTCAGGGGCAGCCATTTTCGCGAGGGGTTAGCCGAGTATGCCTATGCTGCTTCTCGGAATAAGCAGTGTTTTTATGTCAGCTTTGCCATGAACATAACCAAGGGCTGCGACTGCGATCCGCGCCGCATGAAGCCTGTTATCCCGGATATAGGCGTCTTTGCTTCTTTAGACCCTGTGTCTATAGATGCCGCCTG
>JAFSXO010000254.1 GCA_017444045.1 bacterium
AGCAGGCTTTGCTGGCGCCGCGGGAGCCTTTACCGCGGGAGCCGCGGGCTTCTCAGCAGCAGGCGCGGCAGGCGCCGCGGGAGCCTTTACCGCGGGAGCCGCGGGCTTCTCAGCAGCAGGCGCGGCAGGCGCCGCGGGAGCCTTCACCGCGGGAGCCGCGGGCTTCTCAGCAGCAGGCTTTGCAGGCGCGGCGGGAGCCTTCACCGCAGGGGCGGCAGGCTTGCCGCTAGGAGCAGCGCCAGGCTTCCCCTGCCCAACAGCCTTGGGCAAGGCGGCAGTACCGCGACCATCAGCAGCGGCCATCGGTTTAATATCCACACCCTTTTCCGAATTATAGGTGAACCTCTCTAAGCCATGGCTCTGAGGGTTAGGGCAAGAGATGGTATAGCCCTTTTCAGGCTGCAGAGCGTACACATAATCCATGCCCATAGAAGGGCAGTTGAAGATGCGCGGCATATAGCGCGGTTTTAAAGCGTTAAGGTTGGGTGGAAACTGCCCTTCGTGATCCTTGGCATACATCTCCGCCCGCGTAGCCAATATCTCGATGTTGTGCGTACACTCCAGGGTTAAACGCTCCACGCGGCGCTGATTGGCCGCAATGGACAGCCAGCCCCACTCAACAGGGGTAAGCGTAATAGCGTGCCCCCCATAGCTCATAGGATCGGGCAGCGAGAGGGTATAGGTCTGCCGGGAGTTGTCGGTTTCATAAACAAAAGGCTTCTGCGTTACCGGATCGACAGGAATAACGACCTTCATAGACGGCTCGGTTACCATCCCATTAAAGCCCTGCTCTATAGCCTCTAAGCTTACTGGGTAAACGCCAGATTCCATATAATAATACTCGATAAGGCTTTGCAGGTGCGACATCTGCCGCAAACCATCCTGCCAGTCCCCCTGAGCCAAAGCGCATGGCGATGCTATCAGCAGAGTTAAGGCACTGCCGACCGTTATACCCGATAGGCAAAGCTTTCCAAACCAACGCCTGAAAATAAAACCGACCTTCATATTCGCCACCCTCAATGCCATAAATATAATGACATCGCCAAAATTTAGGGAGATCATAACGTTATCAGGCTGGCTAACAAGCTAACCTGATAACGTCCTATTATTGGCCATTGAGATGCTGCTTTAAATCCTGGAAAAATTCCTCTTTGCGCAGTTTATGGGCAGCCTTGCTCTCTATCTGGCGAATGCGCTCACGCGTGACGTGAAACTCCCGCCCGACCTCCTCCAGGGTACGGGGATGGCCATCGATCAGACCGCAGCGCAGCTCCAGCACACGGCGCTCCCGCTGGGTTAGCTTATCGCCCAGAAGTTTATCTATGCGATCCAGCAAAAGCTTATTGGACGCAGCCTCAGCCGGGGACAGAGCCTGCTCGTCTTCGACAAAATCGCTGAGATGCGAATCCTCTTCCTCGCCAACAGGAGATTCTAGAGACACAGGCTCGTGGGAAATCTTCTGAATAGTGAGGACCTTATTCACATTCTGCTTAATGCGGCGAGCATACTCGTCTTCGACGATTTTGCTGTCTATTTTAAGCTCTTTTCCAAGCGTTTGGCTTAGCGTCAGGCGCACCTCTTCCTTGTCCAGAGGATACATGCGCATGGTTATTTCCTCAGGCGTCGGATCGCGCCCCAGATCCTGAAGAAGCTGGCGGGTAATCTTGGTCAGTCGGTTAATCGTCTCCACCATATGCACAGGAATGCGGATCGTGCGCGCCTGATCGGCCAAAGCCCTCGTTATGGCCTGACGAATCCACCACGTAGCATAGGTGCTGAACTTAAAGCCTTTAGCAAAATCATACTTTTCAACAGCCCTGATTAGCCCAAGATTGCCTTCCTGGATCAGATCGAGAAATAGCATGCCTCTGCTCATATACTTTTTGGCAATACTGACGACCAAACGCAGATTATGCTCAGTCAGCTTGCGCTTAGCATCAGTCCCCTTGCTAACCAGCCGCTCAAGCTCTTTGAAATGGACTAAACCTGCATTAGCTTCGGCGTCCTGGCTAGAGCTGAGCTTAGCACAGTAGCTCTGGCGGGCACTCTTCCAATAATGCTCTAAAAAGGCTTTGCGATCCATTAAATCGCGGAAGTCCGGCAGCCATTTGCTGACATCTGGCTCATTCTGGAAAAAGCGCACAATCTCCGAGAAGCTGCGCTTACGCGAAGGACTGCCTTCATCGGTGGCCCGCTTTGTTCCGCTCTCATCGATATCAAAATCCAAGGAAATAAAATCGCCTATCTCTTCGGCGAAACGATCCTCGTTTGACAGAATATCCAAAAGAATATTGCGGAAGTCATCGATCTGCAGCATTTCGCCTAAGGCATCGACACCGCTGCGCATATCGCGAGCATACTCGACCTCCTTATCGTGGGACAGCAGGTCAAAGTCTCCGATTTCCTTTAGATACAGACGCACAGGATCATCGGTAGCTCCGATATCGGGCACCTTAGAGGGAAGACTCTTGCGCGAGGTCTTTTTTCTTAGGCTGTCGCCGTTTTTAGCCTTGCGCGTCCGGACAGCGGCCGCCGAATAATCTACGGAATCGATTACGCCTTCAGCACCATATTCAGCGGCTTCATCAGCGTATTTAGACGCTCTATACCCAGCCTGAGAGTCAAGCTCTTCCACATCATCGACACCGTCGCCTAGGATATCCCCTCCAACAATGTCGTCATCATCGGCATACCGTTCGCTGGATATGTCGGCATCTTCATCGTAAGAGGAATCGTCGTCGGCAGCGTAGACGATATCGTTATCTGCCCGGGGAACGCTCTCATATATGTCAGAGCCTAACGCGTCTTCGCCGTCCAAGCCATCTATAAAATCATCATCGATGGCATCCATTTCTTCGCCCGACACAGACTCAGCGCCATCCAAATAGCCATCGTCATCATTTGAGTCATCAGCCGAGTCGTACAAATCGTAATCTGCTTCCGGAGGCGCAGTCTTTAATTTGGTCGATTTAGCCGTTTTGGCCGATTTCGCCGCTTTGCCCGCATTTGTTTTGGCAGCAGAGCTTTTGCGCTTTTTCTTGCCAGATTTGGCAGAAGCAGCATCAGCAGAAGCCACAGATGAAGCCGCCTCGCCATCGACGATCTCATCACCCATGCAAGTCGCGCCGGCATCACAGGCCAAACCAGACTCAAGCTCATTCTCGAGCTTAGCCCCACTAAACCCATCCTCTGGGACATGAGAACCACTGGCCACCATTTCCTCCTTCAAAGCTACCAAACCCCACTAAAATGTTATAAAGCAGACTGACTACCTAATTTTATTAGCCCTGCCGAACAGCCTTAGCCTAACGGCAGCATTCTTCATTCATATAAACATATAGATTATTTCTAAATAATCTTGTATAATACTTATGAATGGTGTAAACTTATTCTTTTGCGAATTAAGCACACACGATTATAAATTTCACCCTATTCTGATATCTACCTGCTTCATATTCAGATTAATAATTATTTATTTTTGCTGTGAAAGTATCTCTTAAGATCGCAGTATTCCTTATAGCGCGGATCGCTTAGCTCCATCGTCCCCGCGTCAATAGCAGGCAGAACCTCCAGTCTAAGCGCATCTAACCGCTCGCGCCAACGGCGATCCCGCACGACCATAGCCAGCTTGCGCGCATCGTCCTCGGTTGAAGCCAGACTGTTTCTGGTAAGCAGCTCTGCCAAACGCTTAAGCTGTTCGGCATCTGGCATTTCGGGGCAGAGATCCTGCAGCTTCACGGGCTCAGCGTCTCGAAGATTCTTGTCCAGCTTAAACAAAGCCTCAAAATACGGGACCAGCTCTTTATCCTCCAGCATATCTGGACTAATCAGCTCGCGCACCGCTTCTATCAAAGCGGGATTGTTCACGCAAAGCCTAAAGAGCTCTTCCTCATCGGAAAAACGCCGCACCTTAATAGCTTTCCCCTGCCGCTGAGGGCTGCTTTGCCTATTATCCGCCGATCCACGCCGCGGATCTCGCAGCCAACGCAGATCCTGCCGTATACGAGCATCAGGGACACCGCTGTAAAAGGACAGCCTGCGCAGGTACGCCTCCTGCCGGGCGGAATCGCTAACCTTGCTCAGCATCGGCAGTATTTTTTTATAAAAAACGCTCTTGCCTTCAGCGGTCGTGATATCGATTTCGTTAAGCAGCTTGCTCATGGCATACTCCACTACGCTCTGAGCCGTACTGAGGATCTCCTGCACCGCTTCAGCGCCCCGCTGAGCCAACGAATCCGGGTCGTCTCCCGGAGGAAGCGCAGCCGCCTGAACATTGATCCCAGCCGCTTCAAGAATTTCATGTCCGCGCAGCGTAGCTTCCTGACCGGCAGCATCGGAATCGTACATAAGTACAGCATTGCTAGACAGCCGACTCAGCGCCTTCGCCTGCTCTGGTGTCAGCGCCGTACCGCAGGACGCCACCGCCGTAACCGCCCCCACCTGATGCAGGGAAATAACGTCGAAATAGCCCTCTACCAAAACGCAGACATCCTGCTTTTGTATCGCTTTTTTTGCCAAATGCAGCCCATACAGCGTATTCTTCTTAGAATACCAGGGGGTTTCTGCTGTATTTTTATACTTAGGCAAGGAATCGCCCAGACTGCGCCCAGCAAAGGCCAGCACTCTGCCCTGAGCGTCGCAGATAGGAAATATCAAACGCCCGCGCATAAAATCGCTGACGCCGTAGTAGCTGTTTTCAGTTAGAAGCCCGCACTTTACCGCTTCCGCTACGGTAAACCCCGCCTTTCTCAGCGTATCTACAAAGCCACCTCCATGCTCAGGAGAACAGCCTAAACGAAAGGCAACCGCAGTCTCGCGCGAGATATTGCGTTCCTGCAGATATTCACGGCCTAGCTGTCCGGCGGGTTCCTCAAGCAGCACCCGCTGATAATAATCTGCGGCGCGATCCAAAAGGTTCAGTGCGCGCTGACGCTCTGATCTCTCCTGCAGGGCGGTTTCAGAGGTTTCAATATGAACCCCAGTTTCTTCAGCGAGTAAGCGTATAGCTTCGGAAAAGCCTACATTCTCTCTGCGCATAACGAATCCAATAATATCGCCGCCAGCCTGACAGCCAAAGCAAAACCAAAGCCCCCTGTCGGGATCCACGCTAAAGGAAGGGGTCTTCTCATCATGGAACGGGCAGCACCCCCAATACTTACCTCCAGAACGGCGCAGCAGCACGTATCGTCCGATAAACTCCACAGGGTTAAGGCGGCGCAGGATCTCATCTTTTGTACTTTGTGATATAAGGCCAGACATGAGCACTACCTCAGCGAAAGCAAACTAAACGCAAGTCTAAACGGCATAAAGGATTGGCAAAGCGAGTAAAGAAACTATTTAATTATGGATAATAGTGCAAGATCTCAAAACAATTCATCAGAAGGACGCCTATACAAATCATCTCTGCGCTACATGTGGCCGTTTGCCATAATGGGCTACGTA
This sequence comes from bacterium, assembly GCA_017444045.1. Lineage (GTDB taxonomy): Bacteria > Vulcanimicrobiota > Xenobia > Xenobiales > Xenobiaceae > JAFSXO01. The sequence goes on from JAFSXO010000254.1 coordinate 5,443, forward strand.
GCATCAGGATTTCTGATATACCAAGGATGCAAGGGTCTAAAGATGTATCCAGCAGAGATAGGAGATCCATTCCGATACATTTCCGGATACGTACCTATATGCCTTGCAGCATTGGTAATACTATGTATAACTTGGCTGTTCTTTAAAAACTCAGGACGCCGAATTGGTCTCACCAAGAAATATTTTCTTTACCGCACCTTTAGAAACAGCAAAATGAAGAAAATTCCTTGGGACAGATTATCCATCAATGCTCCCGACGAAAGCAAATCTGCCCTTTTCAGAACTGCCTACATTACCGACGGAACCACTTCGATGCTGATCGAAAGATGCTTCTTCCCTGAATTCGATGAGATGTGCGAGAACATCCAGGAGCTGACCAAGGCCGCACGCGGCAGAAACTAACCATCCATTCTGGCGCGGCTTCTGTCCCTGGCCTCCTTTTTATGTCATTTAGTTAATGCTTGGCGAACATATTCGCGCTTACATCAGCCTCCGTCCGCACTGGCGCCGTTTGTTTTGCTCAGATGTGGCCTGCTGTGAGCGGGTGCGCTTGATCGGCTCACCGAAATCGTGAATAATGCCAGAACAGGCTAAGCTGAATGGCATTGCCATTTTAAGGGAGTTAAAATGCTGGCAGCTGGCAATCGCTATACGGTAGCTATCGCATAGAATAACGAAGACAACGAGACCGAGCTTTTATCAAGCATCGGGATTATCCCAGGGGCTACGATAGCCGCCCCGCCAAGCGCGTGGCATACAGCGTACGATCAGTCCCGGATCATAGGCAAACAGTCTAATTACAGCCCATAGCAAAATACCATAGTCCCTTAGGCTCGGTTTAAGGCTGTTCTTTGGTTGCATTTTATCATTCCTTTACACAGTATTAGCTATAATAATTCTTGTATTAAAGTTGCCCTGTCCGCAATGCCATTTAGC
>JAFSXO010000255.1 GCA_017444045.1 bacterium
GGTCGCATGGTCGGTGCTCTGATGCGAGAGTGGAAAGCATACCCTAACGCCAGCGCTCTAGTGCTGGCCAGCTACAACGCCGGCCCAAATGCAGTGCGCCGGCTCAGCGGAAGGGTTCCGCCATACGCTGAGACCATTAACTACGTCTATTTTATCGGTTTCTTGCGCAGCATTTTGCATGGCCAGACCCAAACGTTAGAGGTATTTTGGTAAAACAAAGAAGCTAAGAATCTTATCCGTCACGGCGTTCCTTGTCCTTGCGCAGACGCGCCCTGGCGGCCGGATCTAATACAGCCTTGCGCATGCGCAGCTTCTTGGGAGTAATTTCCACCAGTTCATCGTCAGCAATAAACTCCAAAGCCTGCTCCAAGCTCAGCTTGCGAGGGATCTCCAGACGCACGGCTTCGTCTGCCGTGGATGAGCGCATATTGGTAACGTGCTTTTTCTTGCAGACATTCACATCAAGGTCATTAGAACGGCAGCACTCGCCCACGATCATGCCCGTATAAATCTCCTCGCCGGGCTCAACAAAGAACACACCGCGATCCTCTAAATTGTGCAGGGCATAAGGAGTAGCCTCACCCGGATCGGAAGCCACCAGCGAGCCTCTGGTACGCCGAGGAATATCGCCGCAATAGGGACCGTAACCGTCGAATATGTAATTCATAACTCCATAACCGCGAGTCAGAGTCAGGCACTCTGAGCGCAGTCCGACCAAGCCCCTTGCGGGAATGGAGAACACCAGGCGCACACGGCCAGTTCCGCCGCCTTCCATAGAGATCATAGTGCCGTGACGCTCGCCCACGCGCTCCATTATTGCGCCCATATATTCTTCCGGAATATCAATGGTCAAGGTCTCCATGGGCTCGTGAAGAACACCGTCGATCACTTTAGTAATTACGCGCGGCGCTGTCACGCAGACCTCATAGCCCTCGCGGCGCATAGTCTCAAGCAAAATGGAAAGATGCAGCTCTCCGCGTCCGCAAACCTCGAACGCGTCAGCGGAATCCGTTGCCGAAACGCGCAAACCGATATTGCGTTCCGCTTCTTTAAAAAGACGGTCGCGCAGCTGCCGGGAGGTCACATATTTGCCGTCTCTTCCTGCCAGAGGGCTGTCGGGGGCGACGAAGGTCATGGCCAGCGTAGGCTCTTCTATGCTGAGCCCCTCTAAAAAGCTGGGATTCTCGGTGCTGGTAATCGTATCGCCCAAAGCCACCTCGGAAAGACCCGCAATAGCCACAATATCGCCGACCGAAGCCTCTTCATATACAGCACGGTTTAACCCGCGATACATCATAAGCTGGCCAATGCGGCCTTTTTTCAGCGTAGCATCTGAAGTGCCAAAACCCACCATCTGGGACTGTTTAACCGTACCATTCAGCACTCTGCCAATGGCCAGCCTGCCCACATAGTCATCGTATTCCAAATTGCTGACCAGGATCTGCAGGGTCGCCTCGGGATCACCCTTAGGACAGGGGATGTGTCTGATAATCGTATCGTAGAGCGGCTTTAGATTCTCAAACGGACCGTTAGGACTTAGCGACGCTACCTGTCGCCGCGCCGAAGCGTAAACCACGGGGAATTCAATCTGGCGCTCATTAGCGCCCAGATCGATAAACAAATCGAGTACCTCGTCGACCACCTGCTGCGGCCTGGCATCGGGTCTGTCAATCTTATTAACTACGAGGATGGGCACCAGCTCCGCCTCGAGAGCCTTCTTAACCACAAAGCGCGTCTGCGCCATTGGCCCCTCAAAGGCGTCTACAACTAAAAGGCAGCCATCGACCATACTCAGTATGCGCTCAACCTCGCTGGAAAAATCCACATGTCCAGGCGTATCAACCAGATTGAGGGTTACATCGCCATAGCGCACGGAGGTATTCTTTGAAAGTATAGTAATGCCGCGCTCACGCTCTAAGTCGTTAGAGTCCATAACGCGCTCAACAACCTCCTGACCGGCCCTAAATACGCCGGCCTGGCGCAGCAGCCCGTCAACTAACGTCGTTTTGCCATGATCGATGTGAGCAATAATAGCTAAATTGCGTAAATCTTGTCTTTTCATAACTTGGAATTATACATAATATGGTTCGATCTTACAAGACATTTAAAAACGGCCATTTAAGACCAACGTCATTAGCCAGGCATAAGCGCGTCCCTCCCAGCCGAGAGCTTACACGCGGGCACTGCGTCGCTGCGCACAGACATTAAAGGTTAGCTAAGTATTTCTGCGCCGATTCGGCAAATTCGCTAAGGTCTAAGCCGCTCTGATCGTCCATATAGTTTTCCGACTGTAGCCACATATCCATTTTATCGCACCAATGCACGAATTTAGCTTCGGAAGTAAAGCACTCCTGATACTCGAGCTGAAGAGCAGTTAAACGCTCGGGGCTAGGCAGCCCAGCGGTTAAATCGGCTAGCGCATGCAGCTCACGGTTTGCCTTATCTTCGGCGGTCACATCATCATAAGGTGTCAGGTCGCCGGTGGAAAGTTCGGCCAGATCATGGACAACTGCCAGAGCCAGCACCCTATCCAGGCAAAGCCCCTCCGGGCAAAGCGCCAGCGCCAGCCAAGCCACTCCCCAGCTATGATCGGCAACACTCTCGCTTCCGGTTACTCTACAGCGCCGCCAGCCAGAACGCTTTAGCTGCTTAAGGCGCAGCGTTTTTCGCAGAGAACTGCGCATCTCTTCTGTTATGACCGGTAGCTTCATTTTGCTAAAACATCTCCTTAATATTAAAAGACACTAAAATACATAAAACAATTGCGCTGCCCCAGCTTACCAACAAAAGCTGTCAGCTATTATCCCGCAAAACGATATCAGTTTGCAAGACTTTAGCGAAGCTATGTTAAATTAGCTACAGCAGAATACAACCAAAAGGCGGTCACATTATGGCAGAGGTTACCGAAAGAGCTAAGCGGTTTATAAACGTCGACGACCCTATAATTAGAACGACCCTAAGCACGCTAGACTTAGCCCCAACAGCCTGTATCATTCTCACTGCCGCCAAACACGAAACAGTCTGGTACAATAAAGCGTTTGCAGACACCTACCTTTTTCGCCTGCCTAATCCAGATGGCGATACCCTGCCACAGATGCTGGGCTGCCTGAACAGCATCATTTCTGATAGCTTTGTTTATAGCGAATACTGCGAAGACTGTCCTCTGCATTTAGCCATTGCCAGCACAGACGAAGGCATCAGCGTACCGAAGCGCGGCGTGTTAACCGTGCCGGCGCCCTGGGGAAAGACAGACATCCATGCCGAGGCATACGCCAAATACATATCTCTAGACAACAAAGACTATCTGCTTCTTTTTATTAAAGATATAGAAAACGAAGCGACGCGATATCAGCTAAACCGCACCTTCTTCCACGACCTTTTAAACATCGCCCAGCAGCTGCGCAGCAGTATCAGCCTATCCCGCATGATACTTGAAGATGCCAAGCGCGACGGCTATCGCGTTCCCACCCAGATCAATAAGGAATTAGACTTAATCAGCAGCTCTGTGGCTGTCATAACTGACAAGGTTAACAAAGAACGCCAGCTAAACAATGCGCAGAACGATACGCTGATACCGCACATCGCGGAATGCGAACCTCAGGAGCTGATACGCGAGCTATTGAGCAATGTCAGCCTGCACGATGAGAAAGGCGGACGCCTGTTGGCGCTGGTCCCCTGCCCCAGCGGCATAGCCTTCACGACAGACCGCCTGTTAGCTCTGCAGGTGTGCTACGCCCTGCTTCATACGCTGATTTACAGCTCACGCGCTGAGCAGATAATCGAAATAGGTTACCGGCCAGATGCCGAGGCTCATAGCCTTACCTTCTGGTTCCGCAATCGCGAGCTCACATTAAGCGCCAACAAAATCGCGCAGTTCCGCACCGAATACTCATTAAAGCGCCTGCGCAACCTATCCTCGTACACCATTGGTATATTAGCTGAAAAATATCTGAAGGGAACAGTTAATATTCAGTCAGACGAGGAGACCGGCACCGTTCTGGAGCTCACCCTTCCTCTGCAATACAGCGAGGCTGACACTCTGGAGGAGAACTAGATGACAGCGCAGGCGCCATCTGACGACATGTGGAGCCAGGATCTAGACGATGGTACAAGCGAAACCAGCCGCAAGCGCTGGGAAGGAGCTTTAAGCACCGCCATCGCCCTTCTCTTTATTGCCGCTTACGCCGTATACTCTCTGCTAGCCGCCTCCGCCTTTAAGATAGCTATGCTAATCGCGCTGGCTATATTGCTGGGAGCCTGCCTTGCTGTGGGCAGGCAATGCCTAATCAGCGCCGACAACCCTCAGGAGAACCGCTCCAAGCTCATCACTACTGGGCTGCTTAACTACATAAGGATAGCCGCCATAGCTATATTGATAATAGCGGTCGGCGCATATTTCTTTTTAAACTAACTTTTCAAGCCAGCCTGAGAAAGCTTATGCAAAAGTGCTGCGCACCGCCATGCTGCGCAGGATCAAAGGCTAGCGCAGAGCAAAGGTCTTCCAGCGCGAAAACTGCTCCGCGCAAGGCACAGCTGAGAGCAGCGATAAATCATAGCAATAATAGAGATAAGGGGAACACGAATTAAATCGGTGTTCCCCTTATCTCTATTAAAATGTCCACACTTGTTGCTCAATGCTTATAAGTTAAGGAGCGAAAGCATTGACATTGCTCATTCATGAACGTTAGCGCTGCGTTGTATGTTAGCGTACAAGTTAGCACACAACATGCGTTAAACTTCGATTCTTCCGTCAGCGTGGCCACCCCCACTGTCGCAGTCGCGACATCTCCCCCTGCCATCCTTTAGGGGGAGTTAGGATGCTAACACGTTA
>JAFSXO010000256.1 GCA_017444045.1 bacterium
GGCATCAGGCAATTTTGATAAGTATTACGAGCGCTGTATAGATGATCTGCGCCGCGAGCTCAAGGACAATCCGCATTCTGCTGGCAGCGAAGCCCATGAGGCGTACGCTAAGGAACGTCATGAGGCGATCAACCAGCTGCAGGCGCGTTTGCGCAAGGCAAAAACGAATTAGCTGCCCTGGAAGGCATTGGCGCTGCTATGAAGCTGTACGTGAAACAGCAGCGCCGTTTCGTTTGGTTTGGGTATAGTAATTATTTGTCTATTGTTTGATGGGAGGCCCTGCGGGAAGGGTATAAGATTAACTCATGGCTTATCTGCACGATTTTATATATAACGAAAATTCTAATTGCCGGCGCAGCAGCGAGGCGGTGGTTAAGGCGGTTGCATCCGCGGTAGCGAACCAGTTTGGTACGGACTTAGCGGTTAAGATTTTGCCGACCGTTACGGCAGCTGTTGTCGGAGTCTTGGATAACGGCGACTACAGCGCTTCTGTACCTTTTCTTAAGGAAGGCCGGGAAATCGTGCGGGCTGGGCGTATTTTGGGTGCCTTGGGCTATATGGCTGGAGCGTCTGGAAATATCAGCGTGCGCCTCGATGACGGTACGGTACTTATTACGCCGTCGGGAATGCGCAAGATCGATCTGCATCCAGATGATATGGTGCGCGTTGACTTGGCCGGCAATGTTCTCAGCGAGGGCCCGTATAAGGTATCATCTGAGTATATGATCCATCTGCAGGCTTACCGTTCGCGCAACGATGTGCGCGCGGTTGTGCACACCCATGCGCCGTATGCGACAACCTTTGCGGCAGCGCATATGCCTCTGGATAATACCGTGCTGGCCGAGGCCTGGAATATGCTGGGAGGAACCATTCCCGTCGTTCCCTTCGGCGCTCCCTCTACTCCGGAGCTGGCCAGCAACCTTATTCCTTTCCTCAAGGATCACAGCTGTTTTCTGCTGGAGAACCATGGCCTGATGACCATCGCCAAGGATTTGGAGACGGCTGTGCAGATGACCGAGACGGCCGAGTTTTTGGCAAAGATTCAGATTAATGCCCGCGCTTTGGGCGGTGAAAAGCCACTGCGCGGTGACAGTATTCGCATACTGCGCGAGGTCCAGGCCAAGCGCTGCCAAAAGTAAAAGCTAATACTAAGATACTAAATATTAACAGTGAAGCTTGAACTGCCCTCTTGACAAATGAATGTCAAAGTGTATAATATCTCTGTTCGTGAGCGAAAGTTCACGCAGTTATATATCGCGGGGTGGAGCAGTCGGTAGCTCGTCGGGCTCATAACCCGGAGGTCGTAGGTTCAAGTCCTTCCCCCGCAACCATTTTAACGGTCTCTTCGGAGACCGTTTTTTTATTGCTTTTTGCAGGTTATTTTAGGTAATTGATCTTGGGAATTTGCTGATGAATGAAACTCTGTCTTTTTCATACTGCAAGCTGGAAATATTTGTCCCCGAAACCCATCTGGAGCCGTTGCGGCGGGCATTGCAGGAAGCAGATGCTGGGCATATAGGCAACTATGACAGCTGTCTGTCGTATAGCCGCGTCACTGGCTGCTGGCGGCCATTGGAAGGTACTAATCCTTATATCGGCAGTGCGGGGGAGATAAGCAGTGAGCCGGAGCTAAAGGTGGAAGTTACCGTTAAAGCTGAGCGGTTAGATGAAACTATAGCCGCCGTTAAACGCGTGCATCCTTACGAAGAGCCGGTTATAAATGCTATTCCCCTGCTGCGCACGAGCTTTTGAGCCGAGCGCGGAGGGAAGCTGATCGCAGCGTTTATGCGGATAGCTTTGTACTGTAAATAGGAGCGTAGCCTACATGTTTGACAAGGCTGGGGGATTTCTTAAAAAGGTTGGTCAGTTCTTTTTAGGCGCGTTTAAAAGCGGGACTGTGCCGACGAGCAGAACGAAAAGAAGGTGCGCCGGCATGACGCGCTGTTTTCTTTAAATGGTTTCGTTGATGGAAGTAATGGCATGATTGAGTATTCTGGGGAAATTCTCGATTTATTAAATTCTGTTCAGGCAAAACGTCCGCGTACTGTTATATAGCACATACTCAAGCATGGTTTTATAACCACAGAAGATTTAAAAAACGTATATGGATACGATCATCCTCCGCGAGCAATAAGAGATGTTCGCGAATGTGGCATTCCTATTGTAACTTATAAAGTTAAAAGCAGTAATGGCAGGAGTATTGCTGCATACAAGTTTGGAGATTTTAACGGTATTAAAAATAATCTTTCCAAATCGTATGGCCGTACTGCTATTTCGAAAGCATTGAAACAAGCGTTGATTGAAAAATACGGTTCAAAGTGTTTCGTTTATCAAGAGCCTTTAGATGAAGCTGTTCTGCAAGTAGATCATCGCATCCCTTATGAAATTGGTGGCGAACATGACGAAACAGATATAGATTATTATATGTTGCTATGTCCTTCTGCAAACAGGGCAAAATCTTGGACTTGTGAGCATAGTCCAAACTGGAAGCAAAAGGATGTTAGCTATTGTTTGAAGTGTTTTTGGGCATATCCTGAAAGCTACGATCATGTTGCGGGAAAGGTAGCTAAAATAATTACTGTAGTGTTTACAGGTAATGAAATTGAAGATTATTGCAAGCTGATACAATTAGCAGGCGAAGAACAAGCACAGAGCTTGATAAAGCGTATTATCCATGAATACTTGCAGTAGAGATATCAATAATTATGTTTGAGATTAAAGGCCGTTATAACACTGCGCTCTGCTATGCCACCGTCGTAGAAGACGAGGCCATTGAGCAGATTAGGCGCATGTGCAATTACGAATTCACCGAGGGCAGCCGCATTCGCATCATGCCCGATGTACACGCGGGCAAGGGCTGTACGATCGGCACCACTATGACCGTAAAAGACAAAGCGGTGCCCAATGTCGTCGGCGTTGATATCGGCTGCGGCATGTATACGGTAAAGCTGGGAGCGGCTGATCTCGACCTGGCCCGTTTGGACGAGGCGGCGCATTTCATACCTTCAGGCATGAGCGTATGGGATGATCGCCAGGAGCCCTTCGATCTTAAGGAGCTGCGCTGCTATGAAGAGCTGAAGCATCACACCTATTTGGAATGCAGCCTGGGCACTCTGGGGGGCGGCAACCACTTTATCGAAGTCGACGCTTCTCAGGATGGCACTAAGTATTTGGTGATTCACTCGGGTTCCCGCAACCTGGGCAAGCAGGTCGCCGAGTATTATCAGCAGCAGGCCATAGCGCTCAATAAGGGTATGCCGCAGATATTAGAGCAGCGCGAAAGAATCATCGCGGAATATAAGGCGGCGGGCCGGCAGCAGGAGCTTCAGAAGGCTTTGAAGGAGCTGCGCTGGCAGAACCGTCAGGCGACCATCCCCGAAGACCTCTGCTTTGTATACGGTACCTGTCTGCAGGATTATTTACATGATGTAGAACTGTGCCAGCGCTTTGCTCTGCGCAGCCGTGAAAGGATGGCTCAGATTTTGCTGTCCCGCTGTGAGCTGTCGGCTGTGGAGGCGTTCCATACCATACATAATTATATAGATACCGGAGAGATGATCCTGCGCAAAGGGGCTATTGCCGCTCACGCAGGAGAGCGGGTGCTAATTCCCATCAACATGCGCGATGGCAGCGTGCTGGCGGTGGGCAAGGGCAATCCAGAGTGGAACTATTCAGCGCCGCATGGGGCGGGCAGAGTGCTGTCGCGTACGGCGGCATTAAAGCAATTGGATATTGAAGAATACCGCCGCCAGATGGCCGGCGTTTATTCTACTTCGGTTAGCGAGAGTACATTGGACGAAGCGCCGATGGCTTATAAGCGCCTTGAGGACATTATGGGCGCTATAGAAGAAGCTGTCGATGTGGTTGAAGTTCTCAAACCTATTTATAATTTTAAGGCTAGCTGAGCTTAGATGGTTCAAATAGTGCTGTCTGTTGGTTGTTCTAAGCAAATGGAGTCTGTAAGGTAATGTTAAAGCTGTAAAAAAAACGCAATTTGTCAGTAGTAGTTATGCTGCTGTTGCTGACATATATTTGTTTGCTGGGCGCTGGCTGTGCCGAATTGGATCGCGACCTTCCGCCTTATCCTCAGCCTACTGCATCTCCCGAGCCTACGCCGACTCCTGAGCCTACGCCGACTCCTGTGCCTACGCCGACTCCCGAGCCTACACCGACTCCCGAGCCCACGCCGACTCCCGAGCCTACGCCGACTCCCGAGCCTACGCCGACTCCCGAGCCTACGCCGACTCCCGAGCCTACACCGACTCCCGAGCCTACGCCGACCCCCGAGCCTACGCCGACCCCC
>JAFSXO010000257.1 GCA_017444045.1 bacterium
AATATACAACGCAGCGCTAACTTACATGAATAATCAGAAGCAATGCCATTGATCTTTTAGGTTAATGGCATTGGGCCGAAGATTAATGGTGTTGTATATAAAGTAAGCGCGTATCAAAAAGGGCTTAGCTATAAAAAGTAGAAAGGCTATCAGCATAAATCTATGCGTTAGAAAAGCTTGTCTGATGCATGTAGATATGCAATAGCCGTGGTTAATGTTGTATACTTATAAGTTAGTGATTAGCTAACATGATAGCATCATAAATCCACCTCAAGAATAGCAAGTGTCATTAGCTTAGCAGCTGTATGTCTTTGGAGACGTTTTAATAAGGTTAAGCGCGTAACCTTGTACGCGCGGCGCATCTTAGCGAAGCGAAGCAGTGCCAACTCGCAGGCTGGCGCAGAGCAAATGTACCAGCAAGCACTAGGTTAATGATATTGCATAATTTTGACATAGTGTAAATAGCTAGGAGATTAATATGGCTAATATAATGAAGCAGGTTCAGAAGATGCAGCAAAAAATGCAGTCTGACTTTGCTGCCGCCGAGCGCGAGCTGGCTCAGTCCCTCGTTGAAGGCTCTGCCGGAAACGGAGCAGTTAAGGTTGTCGCGACTGGCTCCCAGGAAATTAAGTCAATCAAGATTTCTGCCGAAGCGGTAGATCCAGACGATATCAGTATGCTCGAGGATTTGGTTATGGTCGCGGTCAACGATGCTTTGGATAAGTCCAGAGAGCTGTCCTCTGATCGTATGGGAAAGATTGCCGCTGGTCTGAATCTGCCTCCGGGTCTGTTCTAAAACGCGATGTTACCAGCTCCTTTGGAAAATTTAATCGAAGAGCTGCAGCGCCTGCCTTCTGTCGGTCCCAAAACTGCCCAGAGGCTGGCGTTTTATATTTTGGCGGCTCCCGAGAGTCAGACTAAGGCTTTGGCTCAGTCATTGCTCGATGTCAAGAATAAACTGGTATTCTGTCAGGCTTGCGGCAATATCAGCGATGGGCCGCTGTGCCATATCTGCTCTGACCCCAGCCGTGACCAGCGTACCCTGTGCGTAGTGTCGTCGGTAAAAGAGCTTTTAGCCATAGAGCGCACTTATGCCTACCGCGGCTTATATCACGTGCTGGGCGGACTTATATCGCCTCTCGATGGCATAGGGCCTGAAGATATCGGCATTGACAAGCTGAAGGAACGCGTGACGTCCGCAGAGTTTAACGAGCTGATCGTGGCCACTAACAGTACGGTGGCCGGAGAAGCTACCGTGCTTTACATTACCAGCATGCTGGCCGATGCCAATCTGCGCATAACCCGCCTGGCTACAGGACTTCCAGTCGGCGGCGATATTGAATACGCAGATGAGAATACTCTGAGCCGGGCGTTAAGTGGGCGTATGGCGGTTGATTTGTGACGGGCTTATGGGGGATTGCTTGAAAAAGCTGCAGTGCTGGCTTTCTAAGGATTTGGTATTCTCCGCCCTGATAGCAGCGGTGATGTTTTTGGCCTTTCTGCCTTTTTTGGGGAAATATTATCCCGACGGCGATGAGCTGGAAATCATCATGCGCGGCAAGCATTTGTCTTGGGGATATGTGAATGAGCCGCTGGTGCCCTATGCCTCCCGCTTTTGGGGGGAGATCTTCGGCTATCATATGGAGTCGGAGCGCCTTATTCCGCTGGCATGCTGCTCTCTGGCTGTATTTCTTACAGGTCTGCTGACCAAGCTCATGGGAGGGAAGGCGCCCGCTCAGGCTTTGGCTTCGCTGTGCCTGGCGCTAGCGCCAATATTTACGATAGCGGCGGTGCGCTTAGATGTATTGGGCTTCGACTTCCTGCTGTGGAGCGCCATTTTCTGTCTGATGGCCCACATCTTTAACACCGATAAGCCTAAGCTATGGCTATATGTGGGTGTCCTCTGCGGTGTGGCGCTGATCAACAAGCTGGCCGCGTCTTTGCTCATGGAAGCTATATTGCTGGGCATCTGCCTAACGAGCTGGAAGCGCCATCTGCGCACCCCTTGGCCTTATTTGGGCGCATTGATCGCTGTGCTTTTTATTGTGCCTACCGTTTATTGGTGGTCTCAGCACGACTGGAGTGGCATAGAGTTTTTGCGCTCCCTGTATAGCGGCGACAAGTATCGCATGAGCGTAGGCGGCTATATGCTGGGGCAGATGCTTTACATGAATCTGCTCTGCGTCCCCGTTTGGCTGGCTGGTCTGTTCGCCCTGCTTTTCTGGCGCCCGCTGCTGCGCTATCGGCTGTTTGCCTATGTCTGGCTGATGCTGCTGGTTATCTTTTTGCAGAACAACAGCGGTATACACTATCTGTCGGCGGCTTATCCGGTTCTGCTGGCTTCTGGGGCAATATTTCTCCTCGACTGGACGCATAAGTGCGCACATGGTTTGGCGCTGAGGCGAGTTTATGCCGTTTTGCTGGCGCTGTGCACGATGTTTCTTCCGCTTATTGTGGTCAGAGGCATCAAGTTCGGCACAGGCAACTGGCACGAGGAGTTTTTGAAAGCGGCGCTGTCTGTGTCTACTGATAGGGGACTAGCCGGCAAATGCCTGGGACTTTTAGCCAGCACCGACGATATTCGGGCTATTTTCAAGGGCTGCCCTGATAATATCGTATATAACTACAGCTTTGAGGAGCAGGTTAAGATCGTAGCGCGGGAATATTATAGCCGTCCCTATGTGATGCGCCGCGTGACCTTGATTTATTCCGACATGGAAGCCAGCGCCGCCGCGCTGGACTACTACGGCCCCGATTACTGTCTGCCCGGCTATGCCTGCTGCCGGTTTACCAATTATTATTGGGGGCTGCCGGAGAATATCCGCTATGTGCATGTCTTGGCGGCCAGCGCCAATTACGATATGTTTCTCAACGATTACTTTACCTATGGCGGCGAGTGCGGAGACAATGTGCGCTGGTGGCTGGGCGGACGCATAGACATCCGCGATATTTGGGCTTATCTGCGGAGGAGTATACGCGAATAATTTTACTTGGAGTATTAGTGATATGGAAGAGTTTCTTTACGACACCGATTTAATCAGTAGCACCCACAGCGTAGTAAGAAGCGTGTTCAGCGGTTGGTCTTGGCATTTTCTTGAGCTCATTAAGGAGTTTAGCGAGGGGAGAGGTGCTGGCATACTTGGTTCAGATTTAGCTGATGGTTTGCACTTAACATCTGGTGGCGTCCTGCTCGAAAGTCATGGTGCCGTTAGAGCTTTCGATAGAAATTGCGAAAGTGATGATGACGTAACTATTACTTATGATGACTTATATTATTATATGGACTTAGCTAGCCAAAGATATGTGGCCAATCACCCTGCGGATAAAGCTGAGATTGAACAGTGTCTGAAAGCGTTTCGCGACAGCTTCCTCACCGATTCAAAGTAAAAAGCTTCGCCTGTTTTGTGGCCAAGGGTTAGAAGTTAGCGACAGGGGGAGTGGCTACAGCTGAGGTTGTGTTTTTTCATAGTTGAAGTGCGGTTATTCCAGAAGGTTTTTCCTGTGATGTCCGAATCTATACTGCTTAAGGCGTGCTGAGCGCTCTGCTGAGTGACGCGTAACCGTTCTGCTTAAGGATGTATCTGTTACATGAACAACAGCGCTTTGTTTAACATTAGCTACGGTATGTATGTTGTGGGCTGTCTGGATAATGGACGCCCTACAGGGTGTGTTATTGACGCATTGGCTCAGGTGGCATCTGATCCGACGCGATTAATCGTGGCTCTGATGAAATCTAACTATACTCACGATGTGGTCAAGGCAACCGGAGAATTGTGTGTTTCCGTTCTGAGCCGTGAGGCGGATTTTGAAACATTCAAAAGGTTCGGTTTCCAGAGTGGGCGGCAGGCCGATAAGTTTGAGGGCTTTCCTCATGCGTTTACTAAGTCGGGTCTGCCTTATATTACTACCCAGGCGAATGCGTATTTTTCTGGCAAGGTGCTGGAAAGCAGAGATTTAGGTTCGCATACGGTATTCTTTGTCGAAGTAGATGAAGCTGAGGTTTTGTCAAAGGCTCCTTCCCTTACTTATGCTGAGTATCGTCAGAACGTTAAACCGCAAGGGAACCAGCAAGTTAAAGAAACGGACAATAAACAAATGGCAAAAAAGAAATACCGCTGTATGATATGCGGCTTTGAAGTGGAATTTGAAGGCGACGCTCTTCCCGAGGACTATGTCTGCCCTCTGTGCGGCGTAGGTCCCGACCAGTTTGAGTTAGTAGGAGAGGCAGAGGCTGCTCCCGCGGCTTCAGCTCCGTCTGCAGCTCCCGCCGCCGCTAAAGCTCTGAAAAAATGGCGCTGCATTGTGTGCGGCTTTGAAGTAGAATTTGAGGGCGATGCCCTTCCCGAGGATTATATTTGTCCGATGTGCGGCGTAGGCCCTGATCAGTTTGAGCTCGTAGAAGAGAAGGCTGTCAATGCCGCCGCTGTGATCGAGAACGTTAATGATACCGTTAAAGGAGAAAGAACCATGGAGTTAAAGGGTTCCAAGACTGAGGCCAATTTGCAGGCTGCGTTCGCCGGCGAGTCCCAGGCCCGCAATAAGTACACCTACTATGCCAGCAAGGCCCGCAAAGAAGGCTATGAGCAGATCGCCAATCTGTTCATTGATACCGCCA
>JAFSXO010000258.1 GCA_017444045.1 bacterium
CAAGCAAACCCATATTGCTGACATTGCATTAACTATTCCCTCAGAGACAGCCATTCTATTAGTTAATTCCTGAACTTCTCCAAATCGCTGCAAGCAAGTAGCGGAATTTGGCTGTTAATTTCTTCTACGCTTTATTCCACCATCTAAATCTGAGCGCCAGCTCGATCAGCTCGTCATCGAAGCGCTTGCGAAGCATCTGGGCTGGATTGCCGATCACAATAGTATAAGGCGCAACATCATTGCCAACAGCGCTTTTAGCTGGCATTTCGAGAACACGTTAACACTTGGACTAGCTTCCGCGCCAGTACAGCCTCGCTCAAAGGAGCCAGCGCGGAACTGGCAACGCGCTGCGATCTGCCACAACAGCCATGAACGGTAACGATATTGGCTAAACTAAATGGCACACATAATCGCCGTGGCATCCTTGACTATAACGGCTACCACTTATATAATGATATTGAGATTTTACTGGAGTTTTTGAATAACACAATATGGACATTATGAATTTACTTGGCCGCGTTTTCGATTCACCCTGTTCAAGATGCCTATATAAGCAGGGCAAAGTTAAAACTCTAATCGATCCCTGTCCGCTGTGCAAAATGCAGGGCTATAACAACCCCTTTGCTAACCGCTCCGGTTTAGCCCCGTTCCCGCCTGAATCTAACGACTCCGACAGAGATAGAGACAGAAACCACAACGGCAGGCGCAAATAGAAAAAATACTGGCCTGCGAATACCGATTAACAAATATCAGCATCCACAGGCCAGCGGTTTAGCTGCGCAGCCAATAAAATGTTGACCAAATCTGCCTACTTATCGCCTAATTGCGCAGTGCCTTCTTATTTAGTGCCCGGCCAGCCAAAAGCCTGAGCCACGACAATTCTATAGCCATCCTTAATGGGGAAGGTGCCCCGAAGCTTTTCAACCGGCGAATACAGAACTACATCGCCTAAGCCGTTCGACGCAGCGCACAGCGAGGCGCTTTGATACATCGATCCAGCGTGCATATCGGTAAATTTGCTGTCGGAACCGGCATAAACGAAGCAAACAGGGGCGCCCACCATCTGCCCCACGCGCAAATCCTTATCAGCCACGCGCAACAGCGTATTGTCTGCCGCTTCATACCGCCAGACGCCATCGGCCTTAAATACGTAAAGCTCCATCTCCTGCATATTGCGCCCGGTGGGAACCGTCCTTTTGCCGTCTGGTCTATTGATGCCCCAGGCCGCCCAAAGTAAATCGCTAAGCATCTGATCGGAGATCACCTTATCGCCAGCGAACACGCGCGTGGTATGGCGCTCGGCGAGAGCCTGCATAACCGGCTTGCCGCTGGCCTTTTCAGGCACAGGCAAAGACACCGTCTGAGTCTCGCTGTCTGCCGAACATGGCAGCAAAGAACCGCAAAGACATACACCTAAGCACAAAGAAAACAACGCTTTTTTCATATTCAATAACCTCACTTAAGCTAAAGAAAAAGGTTAAGATGCTGTCATATTAGCTAATCGCCAACTTATAGCCTCTATCTTTAGGGAGAGTTATAATTGGGATCTTTTGTCCATTGCTTAACTAAACGACATTGCACTAAAACCTATTATTAGTAAAACAAAAGCGGAAACATACCTGCAAATGCAACCGTAACAAGCCGCTCACTTTCTTACCTTAAAGCCAAAGGTAAAGGTCGAATGATCATCGTCCTCGATATAATCGACCTTCTCAAAGCCTGCCGATTCGATCAGCTGCTCCGCGCCGCGCTCAATCAGATCCCAGTTGCCGTCATTAACTATCAGCAGACCGCCGGGTCGCAGGGCTTTAGCCATCGTGCGCAGCCAGGGACGGATATGCTCATCAACAAATTCCTCGGATTGCGGAGAGACAAAGAGGCCAAGGTGAACGCCAGTCATATTGATAATATCTACACTGTTTTCCGGAAGGCAGCAGTCTTCTGGCTGGCACTGAAATGCTTCGGCATCGGCACAGCGGGACAAAAAGGTCAGGACATCGAGAGTGTACATATCCAATTCTGCAGCATAAAGCTTGGCCTTCGGCCCGATGAAAGCCCTGAACAGCGGTAGGGTAAAGCCGCAGCCGGCGCCCAGGTCTGCCATATCCTTCCCCACCAGACCGTCGCCAAAATAATTGCGCATCACGCGAATGGTGCCAGCTCCTATTTTATAGGCCCGATCCTTATTATACCCTTCTAAATGCCTAATGCCGCGGTTTGGATTCAGCGAATAGGTCACTTTATCGGCGTTATTGTTATAATACTTGCGATAGCGCTCAGGCAAAGAGCGGGCCGTCTCCTCGCTATGGACAGCTTCATCGGATAAGCTTCCGGCGTTGGCGGCATACCACGAGGGCACTATGGCCTCGGTGATATAAGCAAAAGGCCAGCCGTCCCATTCGGCGGACTCGGGCAGCAGGGCTAATTCCTCGGGGGTGACATTAAAGCTGGGCACGTCAAAAAAAAGCTTATAGAAACGCATCCTGACCACGAAGGGAACCTGCATTTCACGGAACCCGCGGCACAGCTCAAGATACTTCTTCCACACCGCTTGATTCTTCTTCAGCACATTTCTGGGAAGAAACTGATTCCCCGAGATATGCCCTCTCCAAGGAAAGCTATTTTTTGCCCGTCTCTTTTCTTCGCGCAAAAAATAGGCAGACAGTTCCTTTTCAAAGGCGCGCACGCGGTCCGCCATTATCTCATCCCTGCGCTGACGATCCCCGTTCACCTGCGGCACACCTTCGGCCTGGGCGCACGTAACTGCAGGTGCAGCTACTGCTTCACAGCTAAACACCGACAAAGGCGAAAGCTCGATCCCGAAAGCGGCGCTACAAAGCAGGCAGCTAGCAACCCCGCCCACAAACAGACCGGCAAATAATCGACCCTTCAGTAAGTCCATACGCAC
>JAFSXO010000259.1 GCA_017444045.1 bacterium
CCTGGGCGTTCCGTTGGCACAGGACGGTCTTCAGAGCTGAAAAAGACTGTGCCCGTGGTCTCCGCCGGCAGGCGCAATACTGGTGTATACGTCTTTTTAGCTGCCGGCGTGCTTTTTTTGCTGGCTGTGCTTATATACATAGCCGTAGATCATTTGCGCACTCCCAATGTCGACTTGCCGTCCGCTATGCCGGTGGCATCTGAGGTGCAGGAATGGAACAGCAGCGTCCCGATGGCCTCTGCTCAGGATGAGGGACAGGGCGCTTCGCTGACCGCTGTAGATCCGGTGAGCAAAGAGCCAGTAGACCCTAACCGCACGCCATATAAGATCAATATCGGCACATCCTGGTTCTATTTTGCTTCCGAGGCCAATCTTAAGGCTTTTACCGACGATCCATTTAAGTACGTTAAGGTAAACATCAACGTCAAGCTGCTGGGTGATGGTCAGACTGCCGCAGGCACTGACAGCTCCGCTGGGCAGAGCCCTGAAGATAATGCAGCAGGCCTGAATGACGGCGCGGCTGAGCAGGCACCTGCCGCCAGCTCCCTGTATCAGCAGATCCCGCAGTCGCTGGGCGGTGATGAAGCTGCTTCTGGATCGGAAGCCGTACAGCGCTCCGAAGCGCCGGCGTCTGAGACTCAGAATTCCAATACAGCCTTTCCCGCGGGTTCGGGAGTGACAGGCGTTCCCCCCGCAGACAGCGGTGCGGTATTCACGCCTCAGGAAGCCCCGGCTGCTGCGCCTCCCGCGGCGCCAGCTGCTCCCGACAGCTCGCTTTATCAGCAGATACCGGCTCCGGCGGCCGATATGGGCGGCCAGCAGAGCGGCGTGCCCATGCAGCAGGGAATGCCTGACCAGGGTATGATGCCCCAGGGTATGCCTCCCCAGGGCGGTGCTTATCAGCAGAATGGCGCCTATCCGTCCGTCGGCGAGGCCATCCCGCAGAATACTCCGGTGGGTATGCCCTTGCAGGATATCGGCACCGATAACAGCGGCAGTTCTGGAGTAACCGGGAATTATTAAGATAGCATACCGCGAAGCTCGCGGGCTGGTATAATCGTTTTGGGAGGTTTGCCACATGTCCAAAATTGAGCTGTATGTCTGGGATGACTGCGCGTACTGCAGGCGCGCCCGTGAGGTGCTGGCGCGCAACGGAGCTAATAAGCCGGACCATGAATATATAGAGCACGATATTACCAGGAATCCTGAGGCTCGCCTGGCTCTGCAGCAGCGCATGGAGTCTGAGACGCCAGCGATGGCGCCGCAGGTATTTGTCAACGATCGTCTGCTGGGCTGCTGCGCTGATTTGCTGGATTTGGAATTGGCTGGAAGGCTTGTGGCGAGGCTTAACGGCGAAGAGGATACTTAATTTTTTTCAAAGCGTTCATCTGAACGCTTTTTTTATTTTAGATTGTTGCGGCCTGTAGGTGGGCCGCACAGGCAGTTGGAGGACAAGCGGCATGGCTATTCACGTTTTAGACCATCCTTTAATACGTCATAAAATAACGCTTCTGCGCGATAAAAATACCGGATCGAAGGATTTCCGCGAGCTGGTGGAGGAGATAGCCTGCCTGATGGCCTATGAGGCTACGCGCAGTCTGCCCATGGAATATGTAGACGTGGAAACGCCTATCGCGCAGACTAAGGGTCTGGTCATCGGCGGCAAAAAGCTGGCTTTGGTTCCCATTTTGCGCGCCGGTTTGGGAATGGTGTCGGGCATTGAGCGTCTGGTTCCGGCTGCCAAGGTCGGGCATATCGGTCTGTACCGCCAGGAAAACACCCTGGAGCCTGTCGAGTATTTCTGCAAGATGCCGGTGGACTTGGAGGAGCGCGAGATTATGCTGCTGGATCCCATGCTGGCGACTGGCGGTTCGGCGATAGCGGCTGTTGAGTGCCTGCGCAAGCGGGGAGTCGATCCCAAAAATATTAAGTTTATGTGCCTGGTCTGCTCTCTCGAAGGGCTGAAGAAGCTGCACGACGCTGAGCCCGAGATCAGCATTTATGTGGCCGCTATCGATCAGGGCCTGAACGAGCACGGCTATATCGTGCCCGGACTGGGCGACGCTGGGGATCGCATATTCGGAACACTGTAATTATTTTGCTGAAGTTATAACACAAAGCAAATGCTTCTTAAATGTCTTTCAAACGCTGTCTGCGCTACAATACGCTTGATTGGATCGCTGCCATATAAGAATGAGAGCGGTCTGATACAGTCAGTATGAAAAATATTCCGCAAGGAGGACTTGAATTATGCGCATGGATAAGATGACGATAAAGACGCAGGAAGCATTGCAGGCCGCCAGCGGTATAGCTGGGGATAACGGGCAGCAGAATATCGAGCCTATTCACGTTTTGCAGGCGCTGCTGCAGCAGGAAGACGGTATTATTGTCCCCATTTTGCAGAAATTAGGTATTAATCCGGAGCATCTGGAAGCCGAGGTTAAGCGCAAAATTGCGGGACTGCCCAAGGTACACGGTTCAAATTCAGGACAGTATTTAAGCCGTGAGCTGAACGATATTTTAGAGCAGGCCTGGAAGGAAGCCGAGCAGCTAAAGGATGAGTATCTCTCAACCGAGCATATCCTGATCGCTCTGACCAGGAGCGGCAAGGATATAGCCGGGCGTCTGCTGCGCGAGATGGGCATATCTACTGAGCGCCTGCTCAAGGTGCTGGTGGAGGTGCGCGGCACTCAGCGCGTTACCGACCAGAACCCCGAGGGCAAGTATCAGGCTCTGAGCAAATACGGACGCGACCTGACCGATCTGGCCCGGCGCGGCAAGCTCGATCCGGTGATCGGCCGTGACGAGGAGATCCGTCGCTGCATTCAGGTGCTGTCGCGCCGCACTAAGAATAACCCTGTGCTGATCGGTGAACCCGGCGTCGGCAAAACGGCCATTGTCGAGGGTATGGCCCGGCGTATCGTGGCCGGCGATGTGCCCGAAAGCCTGAAGGGGCGCAGCCTCTTCGCCCTGGATCTGGGCGCTTTAATCGCCGGCGCTAAGTTCCGCGGCGAATTCGAAGAGCGCTTCAAGGCGGTGCTCAAGGAGATAACCGCTTCCAACGGGCAGATAATTCTCTTCATCGACGAGCTGCATACGCTGGTTGGTGCCGGCGCTGCCGAAGGCGCTGTCGATGCGGCCAATATGCTGAAGCCGGCCCTGGCCCGCGGCGAGCTGCGCACCATCGGCGCTACCACTCTCGATGAATACCGCAAGTACATCGAAAAGGATGCGGCCCTGGAGCGACGTTTCCAGCCGGTCTATGTGGCCGAGCCCAGCGTAGAGGACTCCATCGCCATTCTGCGCGGTCTGAAGGAAAAATATGAGGTGCATCACGGCGTGCGTATTACCGATGCCGCTGTGGTGGGCGCCGTAACGCTGTCCAACCGCTATATCGCCGACCGTTTCCTGCCCGATAAGGCGGTCGACCTGATCGATGAGGCCGCTTCCAAGCTGCGCATCGAGATCGACTCCATGCCCCTGGAGATCGATGAGGTGGAGCGCCGGATCATCCAGCTGGAGATCGAGCGCCAGGCGATGCGCAAGGAAGAGGATCAGGCCTCTAAGGAGCGCCTGCAGAAGTTGGAGCAGGAGCTGGCCGAGCTTAAGGAGCGCTCTACGGAGATGAAGACGCGCTGGGGCTTGGAGAAGGAGCAGATCCAGCGCATCAGCGCCATCAAGGAGAAGCAGGAGCAGGCGGCTATCGATGCCGAGGAGGCCGAGCGCCGCGGCGATTTGGGCAAGGTAGCCGAGATCCGCTACGGCACCATGACCAGACTGAAAAAGGAGCAGGAGGAGGCCAGCGCCAAGCTTGCCGAGCTGCAGAAGCACGGCAAGTTCCTCAAGCAGGAGGTGGGCGAAGAGGATATCGCTCAGGTGGTGGCGCGCTGGACGGGTATTCCCGTGTCGCGTCTGATGGAAGGCGAGATCCAGAAGCTGGTGCACATGGAGGATCGCCTGCACGAGCGCCTGGTGGGGCAGGATGAAGCCGTTACCGCGGTTTCGCAGGCCGTGCGCCGCTCGCGTTCCGGCGTGTCCGACCCCAACCGCCCTGTCGGTGTGTTCCTCTTCTTAGGGCCTACCGGCGTAGGAAAAACCGAGCTGGCGCGCTCGCTGGCGGACTTCCTCTTCGACGACGATAAGGCCATGGTCCGCATCGATATGTCGGAGTACCAGGAAAAGCATACGGTTGCCCGTCTGATCGGAGCGCCTCCGGGATACGTGGGCTACGATGAGGGCGGCCAGCTTACCGAGGCCGTGCGGCGCCGTCCCTATTCGGTGGTGCTGTTCGATGAGATTGAAAAGGCCCACCGCGATGTGTTCAATGTGCTGCTGCAGCTGATGGATGACGGCCGCTTAACCGACGGGCAGGGCCGCACTGTGGACTTCCGCAACACCATCGTGGTCATGACCTCCAACGTAGGCTCGTCGCTGCTGCTGGACGATACGCTGACACCTGAACAGCAGAAGGCGGAAATCGAAGCGGTGCTGCATCAGCAGTTCAAGCCCGAGTTCCTGAACCGTATCGATGAGATCGTGCACTTCAGCCGCCTGGACGAGAAGGCCCTCAAGAAGATCGTCGATATCCAGATCGCTTCTTTGGACAAGCGCCTGGCCGAAAAGGGCATCTCGCTGGAGCTGGACAATGGCGCCAAGGATTTCCTGGTGCATCAGGGCTGCGACCTCAACTTCGGTGCGCGTCCGCTCAAGAGAGCCATTCAGCGCTATGTCCAGGATGAGCTGGCCATGGAAATTCTGCAGGGCCACGTTACGCCTGGGCACAAGGTCAAAGTCACCGCTCAGGGTGACAGGCTGTGCTTCGCCAACGCCTGATCTGGCGGATCTGTCTGCCTGAAGCAGCTCGCTGGTATGGCGGTCTGTGTGGGCGGCTGGGCAGTGGGCGCGGCGTGAGCGGCAGCGTGGGCTGGGGCTAGTCCTGGAGGTGTGCTGCGCTCCGCGGGCGCGGCCTGCGTCTGACATAACTGTATAGCATTGTACGGCGGGTCGGTACTCTTGTGCCGGCCCGTTTCTTTATAGGAACCTGGGCGGCTGGTGCGAACTATGAAGATATTTCAACGATGAGGTTTAGAGAGGGCTAGAGCGTTATGGCAAAATTGTATTTCCGATACGGGGCTATGGGCAGCGCCAAAACGCTCAATCTCCTGGCTGTGCGCCATAACTATGTGCAGCAGGGCAAGCAGGTTAAGCTGATTAAGCCGGCGATGGATGTGCGCTTTGGCGATTATCTGATCCGCTCGCGGGCGGGCCTGGAGCACGATGCCGATATTTTGGTGGATCCCAATACCACCCTGGATTTTGAAGAGTTTAAGGGACTGTCCTGTGTGCTTGTCGACGAGTGCCAGTTTCTCAGCGCCTATGTGGTGGAGCAGCTGCGGGAGATGACCCGCGTGCTGAAGATTCCCGTGATAGCCTACGGTTTGCGCACCGATTTTCAGGGGCATCTGTTCAGCGGCTCGCTGCGTCTGATGGAGCTGGCCGATTCGATTGAGGAGGTCAAGACGACCTGCTGCTTCTGCAACCGCAAGGCGGTGTTTAATCTGCGCCACGATTCCGAGGGCAGGGCCATTGTTGAAGGGCCGTCTATTATGCTGGGCAGCGAGGAATTCTATTCGCCGGCCTGCTATGAGTGCTATCAGGCCCGGGTGCAGCAGGCGCAGGAGCTTAATGGGCTGAAGCCGATATTCCCTTATTCTGCTGAGAGCGTGCCCGCTGAGTAGATTTTAGCTGGCGGCAGCTTCAGGCTCTGGCGATAGCTCTTCTTCTGATTCGGAGGTTTGCTCCGCAGTGAATGAGCTGTCGTAGAGATGGGCGGCGAGAAGGATTGCGAAAATTGCGCCAGCGTTATGCACCAGGGCTCCGATGGCGGGCGTCAGCCAGCCCAGAACTGAGAGAACCACCGCGACTATATTGATCAGCAGGGATAAGCCGATGCTGACGGCTATGGTTTTCAGGGTGGCTTTGGACAGCTTCTTGAGATAGGGAAGCTTGGTTATATCGTCGTGCATAAAGGCTATGTCTGCGGATTCGATAGCCAAGTCGCTGCCGATGCTGCCCATGGCTATGCCCACATGGGCGATTTTGAGCGCGGGTGCGTCATTGATGCCGTCTCCGATCATGCAGACCTCGTGCCCTTTGTTCTGCAGGCCGGCAATGTGTCTGGCCTTATCGTGGGGGAGCAGCTGTGCCTGCACATTTTCTATGCCCGCCTGTCTGGCAAAGTATTCCGCTGTGTGCCGGCTGTCTCCGGTGAGCAGGGCCACATCGGTGCCCAGCTCTCGCAGGTGGCTGACCGTTTGGGCGGCGTTGGGGCGCAGGGTATCGGCCAGGCCCAAAATCCCCACGCATTTGCTGTCGACGGCTGTCAGCAGAGCTACCTTGCCTTGGCAGCGCAGATCCTGGGCTGTTTGCCTGGTGAATACGTTTAATGATATGCCCAGCTCAGTCAGGAAGGCTTCGCTGCCGCAGAGTACGGTTTTGCCATCGACCGAAGCGCTGACGCCTTGGCCTAAGGACATGCGGAAATCCCGTGCCTCGTTAAGCAGCAGACTGTTCTGGAGGGCACAGGACACAATAGCCTGCCCCAGGGGATGCTCGCTTTGCGCTTCTGCTGATGCGGCCAGGGCCAGCAGCTTTGCTTCGTCATAGCTGTCGTCTATTGGCAGAAGGTCGCTTACCTCCAAATGTCCGTATGTCAGCGTGCCGGTTTTGTCCATGGCGACGAGGCTTACGCGGTGCATTTTTTCCAGGGCTTCGCCAGATTTGATCAGCACACCATGGTTGGCGGCTTGGCCGATGGCTGCCATTATTGCCGTGGGCGTGGCTAGGGCTAAGCCGCAGGGGCAGAATACCACCAGCACGGTGACCGCTCTGTGCATGTCCCTGGTTATAAATGCGGTAAAGATGGCTATGAGCAGGGCTGCGGGCACCAGCCAGCTGGCGGCGCGGTCGGCTAGACGGGCCGCGGGAGTCTGGTGCTCGGTAGCCTCGCTGACCAGACGCATCAGGCGCTGCAGCGAGCTGTCCTGCCCCGAGCAGCTGGCCTGAATATCTATCGCGCCGAAGCAGTTTAGCGTGCCTCCGAATACTTCGTCGCCGAGGCTCTTGTCTATGGGAAGGGCCTCTCCGGTTATTGTGGATTCATTTACAGATGTAGAGCCGCTGATGATGTGGCCGTCAGCGGGAATAATTTCGCCTGGCAGAATCCGCAGAATATCGCCTGAGCTGATGGATTCGGCGGGAATAATGCCTTCTCTTCCGGGGGTTATTATGCGTGCCTGTATGTTGGATAGGGTTATCAGCTTGGTTAGGCCGCGGCGGGCCCGCTCGGTCGCTTTGGCCTCCAGCATTTCGCCAACAGCCATGATGAAGGCGATTTCTCCGGCGGCGAAGAGATCGCCGATAGCGACCGAGGCGAACATGGCCATGGTGATCAGCAGCGGGGAGGATATTTTGTTGATGCCCTGGCTGTAGGCCAGGCGTTCGGCGGTTTCCAGAAGCAGCGGGGTGCCGCTTATGGCCAGCGTAGCCCATACGGGATCGATAGGCAGAGATATGTCGAAGTGGCTGAGGACAAAGCTGGCCGCCAGCATAATGCCGCTGGTTGTCAGGGCTGGCAGGCTGCTGAGCCTTTCTTTTGTCTCGTCTAGCATAGGCATATCTTCTCCCTTGCTGGTAATAATTTCTGGCTGTCCGATGTCGTTTAGTCAGTGTTTCGCGAACATATTCGCGCTTCACCAGCTTCTGCGCTGGCACTTCTTCGCTCAGATGTGCCTTGCGCGGAACTTGTTACGCACTATATAATCTGCAAAACCGCCATGCATTGTACCAGCATGGGCTTAACTGAATGACATTGACCGGTTATCATATAATGATGTCCGTAAGCATTATACGACGGCTGGGAAATATTGCACGGGCAAATGCGCCGATATGTAAGATACGGTACAATATTTGCATTCTGTTCGATAAAATGTCGCTGTTTACTGTTTAAGGCTGCATACTAATTCTAAAAAAGGCGTATGGAATGGATAAAAGGCAGATAAAAACGCGCAGGGCTATTTTTAGGGCTTTCAGCAGGCTGCTGGAGAAGCAGAGCTTTGAGCAGATTACGGTGCAGGCCATCATAGACGAGGCTGAAATCGGGCGCAGTACATTTTACGCGCATTTTGAGACCAAGGATGAGCTGCTGCAGGTGATGTGTGCCGATATTTTCGAGCATATCTTTAACAGCTCGCTGCCTCAGGAGCAGGAAATGGCCGCATTGGAGGGGCGGCAGGCTCTTGAGCTTAAGCTGGGGCATTTGCTGTACCATTTAAGGGAGCGCAAAAGCGAGCTTAAAGGGCTGCTGAAAAGCGAGAGCGGCAATTTGTTTATGCGCCACCTTTGCCAGCATCTGAGGGCTATGTTTGCGCGGTACAGGGATGAGTTTAACACAGCAGTGCCCGAGGATTATCTGCTGCATCATTTGGCTGGCAGCTTTGCGGAGACCGTGCGCTGGTGGATCGCCGAGGACACCGCGCACACGCCAGAGGAGGTGGCGGGATTTTATTTGGCGGTGACAGAGAAGCACAATACGGCTATGAGGATAATCGGTGCCTGCCCGATCCAGTGCACGCGCTGCAGGTTTTACTGAGCTTGGCAGCTGATGTGAAGATTATCATGGTTGTTATGCTGTTTAAATGAGTTTGCCAAAGGTTCTATGCTGTAAGGATGGAACAGCATAAGCATAATGGCTAATTTGATCAATTTTAAAGCATATCCTCTTAACGTAGTTTTAACTGATCTTCTTAAAGATAGAACGACACAAGATAATATTATTTTTGCTACCGATGCATATTCAGAGTTCCATATAACCGAAAAGACCCCGATAAGCATGGAACTTTTAACAGGTACTTATCCTGTTACGATACAGCCCAGAGTAACCAAAACCCAGCAGCAGCAATCTGAGCGTACTCACAAAAAAGCAGAAGTTTTTACGCCTTCTTGGATGTGCAACAAGATGAATAACTACTGCGATGCTGACTGGTTTGGCCGTGAGGATGTCTTTAATGTGGAGACTGAAAAAGATTGGGAGGTAAATACAGAACCGATTAGATTTGCTTCAGCTAAAGGCTGGCGGGAATATGTCGACTCGCTACGTTTAGAGATTACCTGTGGGGAGGCTCCTTATCTGGTCTCTCGCTATGATACAACAACAGGGGAGATAATAGATGTAGAACGTCGCATTGGCTTATTAGATCGTAAGCTGCGCGTTATTGGAGAAAATGCTAAAACAGAAGCTGAATGGTTTAAATGGGTTCAGCGCGCCTACCAGAGTGTGTATGGCTATGAGTTCCAGGGCGATAATCTGCTTATAGCTAGATGTAATTTGCTCCTAACCTTTGTTGAGTATATGCAGTTGCGCTGGAACAGGGAACCTAATGTTAAAGAGCTTAAGGCTATCAGCAAAATAATAACTTGGAATCTGTGGCAGATGGATGGTTTAACGGGGGCTTTGCCTTATAGAGTTGTGCGAATTGATGATGACCAGCTTGATTTACCAGGGCTGTTTGATGATGAAGAAGATGAATCGGCTAGTGAATCATTGTGCGTTATCTTTGATTGGCGGAAACAAAAAGTATTGACTTATGTAACTATTGATTCAACAACTATACATTAGAGTATTTTTGTGGTATTATTAAATGAAGCGTTAACACTTTTTGTGTTGTCCGATCAAGTAAAATATAGCCCAATAGCTTTGACCATAGAGGTTAGAAAATGAAATTTGATTATGTAGTTGGGAATCCGCCTTTTCACGTCGATACATATGGTACATCTGATATTCCAGTATA
>JAFSXO010000260.1 GCA_017444045.1 bacterium
TGCCAGCCCACAGCATAGCTAAGAGGAACGGCCAGTCCGGCCATAAACAGACAAAAAAGGCTCTGCTCTGCCCAATTAAAGGTAAAAATACGCCCCAGCCACGCTAAAACAAAAGGCCAGCCCGGCAGAAAGGGCATAATCTGCATCCGCTCAGGATGCTCCAGGTAAACGCAATACTGTCCGAATTGCCGCAGAGAGCTGGCCAGCTCGCCATAGCATATCTCATCGAAATACACCTGCGGACAGCGCGGTGACAGCCATAAACGCAGGCATAGCCCTAAAACTGTAACGAACAGCACATCGGCCCAGACCGCCCGGGGAACCTGACGCAAACGCTTCCACAAAGAGGGAAGCATATATACAAACAGCAGTAAGGAGATAAATGCTAAGAAATTAAAGTACGGCCAAAACAGCTCAATAATACACACATTGGCATTGGCTTCTGCGTTTGCGCCCGCAAACAGCCATTCCACTACCGAGCTAATAAACCGCATAATAACTTATTATACACTAATAAAAACAAAGTACAAAATAGTGTAATCTTTAGTCGCCGACATTGCAAAACAATGTATAGCCATGTCGGCAGCTAAACGTATGCTAGACTAACTCCCCCTAAGTGCGCTCTGATGTGACTAGGCACAAAAACAGAAAGAGCATATTTAATAGGAAAACACTAGCTAACGACAAAGATATATGGTTATGAAAACACCCGTTTTGCATCGGTGAGGTGAGAATGGATAAATACGGCAAAATGAGCGGCGATGACAAAATCAACCCGCGCGATTTTGAGAGAATATTTGAAGAAGGAATAGCCGGCGAAAGCAACGGCAGCGATGAAGACCTGATCAGCTTGGACAATATCGATGCCAACCGCATTTCCAAGCAGGCTGAGAATGCTAAAAAATCAGCGCTGCACGAGCTGCCCGCCAACTATTCACCGCCAACTATGCCCGAGACATCAGAGCCTGTCGTCATAGACAAACGCTGGATATATGGTGTTGTAGGTGCCTGTGTGCTTATAGTTGTAGTAGCTTTAGGCATAAAATTCTTCCCATCCGGTGGTACGCCTAGCGAAGACATTAATTTCGATATTCAGCTCATATTGGGAAATAACGTCAAGCGCAATATGGATGGCGGCACCTGGGCTAGCCTTTCACTACCCGCCGACCTAAAACAGGGAGACCTGATCAAGTCCACCAATGACAGGCGCAATGTAATCGCTTTGCCCGACGGCAGTACTCTGCGTTTAGACTACAATACTACCGTAAAAATCAACTCCGTAACAGCCGGCAAAAAAGACGGGGTAAACCTAAATATAACCCTGCACAAGGGGGCTGTTTTCGCCGACGAGATGGAAGGCAGTACGATTATAGTCGAGACCAAATATGCCAAGTTTGCCCCCGTCGGTACTCGTTATGTGGTCGAGCATGCCGACCGCTCCGATCTCACAGAGCACAGCATTGTCACCGTCGTTGAGGGCAGTATCCGCATGAGCCACCTAGACGATCCTGACAGCAGCATTATCGTTAATGCCAGCCAGCAAGCCGAAGCCACGGCCTCTACATTGGTAAAGGCGCGCCGCCTTACCAAGTACGACACCTGGACTACATGGAATTCTCAATGGCGCGATATCCGCTCGATTCCTGCCTACGGAAAAGGAACATCAAAAAAAGATAAAGCGACCACCTCTTCTGGCGATCTGGGCGGCGTTTCCGTTCAAAGTGGGAACAGCAGCACCAAAACTGAGCCTCCGCCACCGCCACCTCCGCCTTCTTCCTCTAAGTCGAAGTCGTTTAATATGCAGCCGAGCAACCCTCAGCCACCCCAACCCCAAAGCGATCCGCGACCCATAAGAGTCGACAACCGTGGAACCAACAATCCTGATCGGCCAACCAGACCCGATCCCAAACTCCCACCGCGTAAGGATCCGAACGCTCCCGACCCCCGCACCGTGCCTCCAAATGCCTGGGAGGTTGAACAGGAGCGCAAGATTCGAGCCC
The DNA here is from genome assembly GCA_017444045.1 of bacterium. GTDB lineage: Bacteria > Vulcanimicrobiota > Xenobia > Xenobiales > Xenobiaceae > JAFSXO01. The sequence goes on from JAFSXO010000260.1 coordinate 2,001, forward strand.
AACAAGCTAAAGAGGAAGCAGCCAGGCGCCAGTCGCAGTACAATTCAAAGCAAAACAGAGCTAACGAACAGAGAAACCCAAACTTTTCTAACGCTCAGCCGACGATTCCCCCAGAAAGGCGCCCTCTAACCGAGCCTGCCATTAATAGGCCAGATAAGCCCCTCATTCAAACCGGCAATGTCTACCCCAACGGAGAGTCTACCCGCAACGACTACCGTCCTGGCGGTCCTCCCCGTCCCATGCAACAAGGAGGCCCAAACCGTGGAGGCGGTACCCACTCGCGTGGATTAATGGCCCCGATAGGCGATTCAAGCAGCATGGATGCCAAAATAGGCGATTCCAGCAGCATGGATGCCAAAATAGGCGATTCCAGCAGCATGGATGCCAAGACTGCAGATAGTTGGTAAGCAGATTTGCAGCCAGGTGCAGCCCTAAAATGGCGGTGCCTGGCTGCTCGCTTACCTTCTAAGGAGCACTATTCCTGTGAAAGCGTTACTAATCAACCCTCCGCTCTCGCGTGCCGAACTGCGTAATCCCGTGGTGGCCAGCTTATTCTCCAATGCTATGCCGTTGGGGATTCTTTACATTGCCTCATACTGCATAAGTAAAGGCATAGAGGTTAAGGCCATAGACGGGCCTGCAGAGCGCCTTACTCTCGAAAAGACCATGGAGATGGTCAAGGAGTACAGTCCCGACGTTATAGGTCTTACGACTACTACTCCCGTATTTCACCGTGCCATAGAGACAGCAGAAGCCATACGCAAATGGGCCCCGACCATGCCCATTGTCGTCGGGGGGCCGCACATAACCGCCGCTCCGGTAACCTCAATGCTGCACGACTGCTTCGATTACGGCTGCATGGGCGAGGGCGAGCACACCTTCTACGAGCTGTGCCAGGCGCTCGATCACGGCACCCCAATACACGAGGTTCCCGGGCTTATTCTTCACGATCAGAATGGCGTACACTTTACCCCGTCGCGCTCTCCTCTTATGGACTTGGATACGCTGCCGTTTCCTGCGCGCTATCTTCTGAACACAAAGCTATACACATCGCTGCCCACCGACGTACAATATCTGCCCAAACTGACACAGCTGGCCACCAGAGGATGCCCCTTCCACTGCACCTTTTGCGATCACGCCGCCGAAACCGAAACATACCGCACTCCCAGTGCCAAATACATGGCCGATGAGCTAGAAGAGTTAGCCGTTAAATACCACGCGCGCGAGGTAGCCTTTGTTGGCAGCACGTTTACCGCCAAACGCTCACACGCCGAAGAATTATGCCAGAGGATTATAGACAAAAAGCTCAACGTAAAGTGGACCTGCTCCACCCGCGTGGACGTTATCAATGAGGACATTCTGCGCCTGATGAAGCAGGCTGGCTGCTGGTCGCTGCGCTTTGGCATTGAAAGCGGCAACCAGCGCATTTTAAATCTCATAAAAAAAGGCATTACCAAAGAGCAGATCACCAAAGCCGTCAATCTCTGTGACAAAATGGGCATCCATACCAAGGCCTTTTTCATGGTCGGCCATCCCGGCGAGACCATCGAGACCCTCCAAGAGACAATCGATTTTGCCTGCTCTATTCCGCTGACCGACGTTACCGTGCAAATCAACACTCCGCTGCCCAACACCCACCAATTTGCACAGGCACACCGTTACGGAAAGTTTGTGGGCAAAGACTACTCAAAGTATTCGTTCTTCGATGCGGTATTTGTCCCCAACGGCCTGACTCGCGAAGACCTGCTTTACTATCACAAAAAATTCTACCGCACTTTTTATTGGCGCCCCAGCGTCATTTTGCGCCAGATAAAAAAAGTTAGCCACTGGGCCACACTTATGAACTATCTGCGCTGCATAGACTTAATTCTGTATCTGACCCTGGACGTATTCAAGCTTAAGCAGCCGCCAAAGCACACAGCTTTAGATACTCCGCGGGCAGAAGAAAACCAATGACAGAAGCAATGGTAAATCCAAGCTTTTGCGTATGATATACTAGCTTTATACTAACCTACAGCGTAGCGATAAGGCACACTAATAGGGCATACAAAATGTCATGGCATTTGGCTAATGGCATTGCACAAAAACTCGATATTGGAAGGCAACGGTATGATTAAGACATGGGAAAAGCGAGACATTGAGGCGATAGTTGCTCTGCAGCTAAAACAGCACCACCTGTCACCGCAGCTGCAGACTCATTTGTGCGGCATATACTCCGCGCTGCTCGACAGTCCGCTGATTACCGTACAGGTTCTGGAGAAGCAGAATGAAATAGTCGGGTACGCAATCGCTACCAACGACAGCAAACGCCTGCCGTCAGATATATTTTCGCGCATGCCGCTTAAGGCCGTCAAAATGCTCATCAGATATCCAGTTATAGCCAAGCAGCTGCGCAGCCTATTCCGGAGCCGGTTGCAGCGCCACAATTGCGATGCCGAGATATTAGATTTTTACGCTACAGAGGGCCAGGCAGATCCTGCCGAGCTGACAGAGCTTCTAAATGCAGCCTTAGAAAAGCTAGCGCAGATGGGATGCAGCTCAGTAGCTTCCGCGCCGCTAAACGCTCCTGAACTGATGCAGGCCCTAAAAAGCTGCGATTTCCAGGCAGCCGAACGCGAGGGTAATGTAATAGCCCTGCCATCAAACGAGGTATGGCAAAGAGAGCTGTGCGCCTGCGCCGATTACGTGCCTGGCCCCTTCACCATGCGCGATCGCCTGCGCTGCCTCTGGCGCTTTGAGTTTATGATCATTCTCCCGCTATACTGCTTAATCCATATTCCCTTTGCCTCTTATTTGGCCTACTGGGGAACGCGCCTCGACAGCCGTTTAGGCCTGCCGCAGGTACTCCCCTACCCCTGGAATATAGCGGTCATGATCGCACTGCTAATCATCGGCGCTATTCTGCTGTTCATAAGCTATTCATATCTTATTCTCGAGGGTGAGGGCGGTCCCGTACCCCCGTATTCCTCCAAGACGAGAAGACTGGTAACAACTGGGCCTTATGCCTACGTGCGCCATCCGTCCATCATCGCCAAGCTCATCGGCGTAATAGGCTTAGGCTTTGGCTTTAACTCCTGGTGCTTTTTGCTGGTGATCATTCCTATTTTGCTGTGCTGGTCCTATTGCTGGAACCGGCACCGCCAGGATACCGATCTCGTCAAGGTTTTTGGCGAAGAGTATCTCAGATACCGCCGCGAAGTTCCAATGCTGATCCCGCGTTGGAAAAAATAATGAAAAGCTATAGCGGATTAGCCAGATGGCTATTGACCATAGGCCTATTAAGCTGGGCTTTTTATCAGGTTCCGCTATCAGAATGGCTGCCCCTGATCCGGCATCTGCATCCTGCTTGGGTGATCGCCGCTGGGATCAGCATGGGAGCTATAGTCAGCATCAATTCCTGGAAATGGTATATTCTGCTGCGACTGCAGGGCTTGCGCCCCACGTATAGTTCTGCAATCTACCATTATGCTGTAGGCTATTTTTTTAATTCGTTTATTACTGGAACCGGAGACATAAAGCGGGCAGCCGATATGGGACGCGAGCAGGATGCGCTGCCCCAAGCTATCGCCTCTGTATTAGCCGAGCGCTGGACTGGGGTTATAGGCCAGTTAGGGTTAGCGTTCTGCACCGTCTCGGTAATACTGTTTCACAATTACCAAATTTGGCCAGTTGTGTGCAGCGCCCTAATCTTGGTAATATCGCTCATAGCTATATACGTATGGTTTGAGAACGTAAAGGACAGTACAGCTGAACCGCCCGCGCACGGCTGGCGCAGATGGCTGCACCAGGTTCGCGTAGCCATGTCGGTATACAAAGGGCATAGGCGCATCTGGTGGTGGTGCCTGTTTTTGTCCCTGCTGGGGCCGCTGCTCCTAGTTCTGATCCACATCGAGCTCGCCTATGCCCTGAGCTTTCAGGTCTCCCCGCTGGCGATGCTGCTCTTCATCCCCACCGTTTCCGTATTCGCCCAGCTGCCCATTACCATAAACGGTTTTGGCCTGCAGGATTATTTCATGGTAACCCTGCTTCAGGGTACCCTGACCCCCGCCGAAGCCTTGGCACTTTCTATGGTGTTCCATGCCCTGCGGCTCAGCGTAGGTGCCTGCGGAGGCGTCCTTTATGCGGTCAGACCGACACAGGGCGGCAGAGCTGCCGATATTAACAGCGTATGAAGTCAGTCAGCTCCTGCAAAGTCTGGATCCAGAATAATGCTCTGATCCTAACGCTCATCATTCTTAGCATTAATTTTTGGCTTTGGCTCTGCTGCCGCGATTATTCTGCGCTGGCCTCCGAAAGCGCCAAGCATCTGGTCAAGACCTATGAGATGCACTTTGCCTTTCTGAATGGCACAAGCTGGGCCAAGGCTCTTAACACTATAACCTATCCGCCGCTTTTTTATGTTCCGGCTGTGATCCTATACGCTATCACCGGCATCCATTCCGAGACCTTGGCCTTAGCCTCAATTTGGCCCTTCGTGCTGATTACCGCCATAGCTGTATTTGGGATCGCCAAACAGCTGCACCTGCCCCAGGCTGAGGCCATAACCGCCAGCATTCTGACGGCAGCGGCTCTGACGGTATCGCTTCAGGAGGACGGCTACATAATCGAATATGCCATACTAAGCCAAACCACATTAGCGCTGTATCTGTTCATGGCTTCCGATTATATGCACAAACGGCTGCCATCCCTAGCTCTGGGTGTGGTCTGCGGCTGGGGCGTGCTAACCAAATGGACCTTTGTCGCCTACTGTCCGATAGCGGTTGCCGTGAGCGCGGTTCTGTGGATAACCGAACCAGCCAAACGGCGCAGGCGTACAGTGAATTGGCTGTTAGCGCTGACTGTTTTTATACTGCTCGCCAATATGTGGTACAGCGCTGGCCATTGGAACGCTGGCACCTCCACGCTGGAAAGCAATTTCAAGGCCACCTTTAACCATTTTACCCATAGCCAAGCCAGCGAGATCTCTGTGCGCACCGCTCAGATTGCCAACGAAAGCCAAGCGCAGATCAGCTGCTGGGGGCCTATAGCGCTTATCGGCTTCTTAGTCTATGATATAGTGCCCGTTCATCTAACCCCGCTGATCGCCTGGGGCATAATCGCCTGCTTCGCTTACTGGGGCGTCCAGAGCAGCCCTAAACCGCACCGGCTCACAGTGATTCTTTCGCTAGCCTTCACCCTGGTGCTATTTACCTTTTATCCCTCGCAGGCACTGTTCAGCCCTCAAAAGACACTGCGGCACTTGGGGCCAGCCGTCCCGCTGGCCATGCTGGCAGCCGTATGGGGGACAGCTAAGCTCGGCAAAGGCCGGGGAATCGTTCTGGGCGCCGTTAACGCCATCGCGCTGCTAAGCGCCTTGGGCTGGGCTGCCACACCGCTTCACAGCCTGCTGACTGCCCCCTGCTTTCGCCCCGCTATTTATTCGGTTGCCTCCTGGCAGTGCCAGGATCCGCTGGGCTGGCTAAGCGCCCCCAAGCGCACAGCTATGGACGACCTGGTGCAGGATATAAAAGCGCAGGTCAGCCAGGGATTTACGCCCGTATTCTGCTTTGGCACTGTACAGGATTTTCAGCCGCTTTTGGCAGAGCTTTACGGACAAAGGGGGCCGGCGGCTGTAGCCACGATCGTTGGCGGCAAGCTGCTCTTTATCGATACCAAGACCCAGTTTACGGAACCCGACACCCCGATTTTAGACCTCAGCAAGCCGATGTATATCTATCAGGACCAGCAGTCTAGGGAAAGCAGCCCAAAAACGCCTGGCGATAAAGAATCAGTCGGCACAGGCACATCAAACCCAGAAGAATCCGACCATCTAGACAGCCAGAATATAGCGGCACTCCGCCGCCTGCTGGCTTCAAACCGCCGCGATGCGCACAGCACTGCTGAGCTGCGTCAATATCGCATAATCCAGCCCCGCTGGGTACACAGCTACTACCTCACAGACTCGCGCGCTAACTAGCAATGGTTATAAGTTAGCGATTAGCTAACGTGTTAACATCCCTAAGGATGCGGCATAAGCCCCAGTATTTCGCGAGCCAGAACCTTTACGTGACCCCAGCCGACCGGGAAAGACTGACATTTAGACTTACCGCCAATGCGATCGCCCTCGCAGGTGGGAAGCTCGCAAATCCTAGCCCGCATCTTCATGGAGCGGATGCTCATCTGATACTCGATGGGGAAGCCGCACTCATCTAAATGAAGCGCATCGAATAAATCGCGGCGAATGGCACGGAAGCCATTTATGGTGTCGGTAACATACGGACCGCGCCGGAAAAGAAAATTAGCGACAAAGGTTAAAGCCCTATTCACCCAAGCCCGCGGACGAAACGCCGAATCGTCTTCCTCATTGCGCGCTCCAGGAGCGAAGCGGGAGGCAATCGCCAAATCGGCCCCGTCTTCTATGAGCTTAACTAACCGCATAATATCGTAAGGATCTTCGTTGCCATCGGGGGAATAAAAAACCATCAGATCGCCGGTAGTGTGCTTTGCCCCCACCCTAAACGCTTCACCGCGGCCACGGCGCTCCTGCCCCAAGACATCGATGCCATGATCTAAAAAAAGCTTTACCGTGCCATCATCAGAACCGCCATCGACGACCAGAACCTCGTCGAATTCCTGTAAAGGCAGGACCGGCAGAAGAGCCTGGGAGCCTTCTATCTCATTAAAGGTTAAAATAATTAAAGATTTGCGCATAATGATTCGTTCGCGCAAAAGCAAGGCGAACCTGCCCTAACGCCTTTCTGTCACCGGTGTGACTTCCTATATAAGCTGGAATACCGCCATATTAAACTCCTGCGGCTGATTATCGCGCCCATATACATATTCCTTGGAATAGGCGACAGGTGCCCCAAAATGCTTTTCCATGGCATCCAGGATCTTCTGATAATGCGAGGAGCCATTTTCAGGGCTGATCTGATAGCAGCCGCGCTCATGGATTACAGCATAATGCACCGCCGAATCCCTGACTACATAATTGTAGTCCTCTTCAGTAAACAGTCCAGGGTCCTCCGGCTTCACATTGAGCGCTTCCATAAAATCCAAAAATGTGTTCTGCGGCTTGCCCTCAAAAATGCGCTTAGTGTAGAACTCGATATCGCCCGGCGGGAAGCCCGGCGGAGTCGCTCCGTCTGACCAGCCCAGCAAAAGCTTCTGCTCATGGGCAATCTGATAATACTGCAGAGAATCGCCAGTGCGGAAGGGAATCTCAGCAATACAGCAGCGCTTCTCCTTGGCCAGCTGATAATAATAATCCGGGATCTCGATGCGAGATGTAGGCAGAGGCAAAGCCCCGCAGACATTCAGGCTGTGCAGGGAAATAATCGCCAGCAGAGCCACATAAACACCCTTAAGAAATGCTGGGAAACGCAGCAGATCAAAGATCTTGCGGGTACAGGCCCCAGCCAGAATGCCCGCACAGATCAGCATCATGGCCGACATGCGCACCGGAGAAAACAGCCGGGCAAATGCGGGAACATACTTAAACAGAATAATGTACGGAGAAGCGATTCCGCCGCTGTCATACGCCACATAGCTGCCGGTAAAGCCATCCTTTATATAAGGGCCCAAGGTCAGCACATAAAAGAACACCATGCCAGCAGCCCACGGAAGCAAGGCTCCCGGCCGACAGCTATTATCGCTCTGCTCCCTCTTTACGAAGGCCAGCGGCCAGGCCAGCAAGGCCAGAGCGGAAAACATCCAGGGCAGGCAGCGAGAATAGTGGGGCATGAAGGCGTACTGCCAGGGCAAAGAATCCGTACGAAAGCGCTGCAGAGAGTTGAGCAGAGGATCGTTCTGCTTCAGAACGGTCTCGATGTTTGGCGAGGTAAGCTCCTCTAAGGTCAGAAAATCCCGTCCCCACATCATTTCCGGCAGATGCTGGCCCCGACCCGAGCGCTCCACATACGAGCTGACAAAGGGGAAGGTACCTATCAGCGCCAGGACTCCCGCTAAAATTCCAAACAGCAGGCGCCTGACATTAATGCGCCCATACGCCGGCGAGACTACGCCCCAGCCTATAAATATAACCGTAAAGAAAAACGCGGCCATACCATAGTACAAATAAAAGGCAGAGGTTATGGCTCCCCAAAAGCCAGTCCAGGCCATATTGGCAAAACAAGGCCGGCGCCAAAGCGCACACAGATAAAACACATAGAGAATGAGCGGGAATATAATAGCCTGGCGGATCCGGCCGATGCTTATCTCGTATAGGCTGTAGGGCGATATCGCTATGACCAGCGCGCAGGCCAAAGCTCCGGCGCGGGAATTAAGCCACTGACGTCCCAGATAATAGCCGCACACTCCGTTCAGGGTTAGCACCAGCAGGCACTTAATATTGTAATGGAGCACATAGCCGAACAGCAGCTCCAGGGGCCAGGACATAACCTCAAGATCGAAGAGATTGCCAGTTTCGGGATAGCATCCGGCTACAGCGCTAACCCAAAGCGCGTATTTCCACGACGCCGACGAGGTCCACGCCTCGACAAGCATCTTCTTCATCCACCAAAAGCGCCAAAGCCAGCCTTCGAGTTCTCCGGAACCAACGAACCAGGTGCTCCACATACCATTCAGATCGCGGAGCTGGATAAGCCCGACGATTAAAAACAGCAAAAATACGCCACAAAAAGGTCCCCAGCGCGAATTAATCAGTCTATTCACAGCGCAAACGGCTCCCCAAACGGGCAGAGTGGTAACGCTCACCCAGCCAGGCTTCCAAATAGGCACTAACTGTCATACCCGTCATATTCGGCTGCCAATGCAAATCGGGATACATCTGGTTAATGCGCAAAAACCTATCTTCAAACTCTATCATATTAACGTCATCTGTCCATCCGGTAGCGCCGGCGTAAAGCACAGGCGGCCTGCCCATAGCCTTTTCGGCCATCTGCAAATGGACATCAGGAGCGTTATAGGCCGAACCAACCAAAAGAATTATTCCGCCATCTCCGCGCTCCAAAAGCAAATCCAGCTCATAGGGCTCAAAGCATTCCTCCGGAGTTTTCAGCACCAGCGCCCAAAGCCGAGGCAATAGCCGGTGAAGTCCTTCTTCAAGCTGCCAAACATTGGATTTGCCCTGACGGAAGTCGATCCATCCCAACTGTTCAGAGCTGGCAGGCGGAACAATAAACAGCATGCTGGGATTAGTATTAATAATAAAAGGAAGCCCTTCTACGCTGCTCTTGGAGAAGCTGGACAGGACGACAAAATCTAGATACTTCTGCCACGGCAGCAGAGGCGAAGCCTGCAGCTCGCGAACAGCCATGCCATTCCAATTGCTGTAAGCTAAGTCGGCGGACAGTCCGACATCGTACAGGAAATTCACAACTCCGTCGCGGCTAGATTTAGGCATACGCGCCGACCATTCAGTCTCAGAGTATTCAGTTCCCCGGCGCGGTGATTTGCCTCGGCTGCTGGATGTTGGCCGAGACAGCAGCCCCCAAATCATCTGTCCTTTGCCAAACGACAGATTGCTTCTGGCCCGAGTGATTAAATCAATTCCGGCAGACTCTGGCCCGCTGAGAAAATTAACCGCATCCAGCACTTCATGCTCAGAAAGCACCAGGCTGCTATACGGCTCTGCGGGGTGCACTTCTAAGCCAGCTATTACTTCATCCTGATGAAATGCATAATAGCAAAGCACCCAGCCCAGCAATACAAACTGAAGGATGGCCAAGACGAGCAAAAAACGTACGCTGAGCTGCGGAATCCTCATACTCCTGCTACCTCTTTGCCGGCCTCTTTATAGCGGGGAGACGGTACCTCACCATCTTCGGCCCGCGTCAGCAAAATCAGGGGGAAGGCTCCATGAGCCGCCATATCCCGCAAGGACTGGCACCAATCCTGTATGCCGAGCAGATGGGGCAGCACCCCAACCTCGTAACGCGCGGTCACATCAAAAATCACCGCAGACAGCCCGGGCTTTCTGTCGGACAAGCGCCTCGCCTGTCTCAAAAAATCCTCACAGAACATACCCTCGCCCTTTGTAAAGGCCAAACGGCTCAGGCACTTATCCAGATGCTTAGAATTGCTGCGAATCTTAGCGATGTACTCATGAGGCTCGGTATCAGCTCCACCGATTAGCTCATGGACCAGCTTGGCCTCATCAAAGAAGGAAGAGACAACTATAATCCTTCCCTCCGTCTGATCAAGCAGCTCGATAATTATCGCGTTGATAGCCTCAGATATAGGCCGCGACACCTCGGCAATATGCAGCCCAGGCTCCAGGCTTAACCCTAGCGAAGGCAGGATAGCTTTGGCGGCAAGGCGTTTCCATTGCCAGGGCACCAAAGGGTTGCGATGAGGTGCCAACGCCTGCACAAAGCGGCCGTCAGCTCCAGCTTCTGGCTCCGCACTTATAGCCTTCTCCTGAGCACTCCCTCTCACAAAGCGCTGCTGATGCGTCAGGGGTACACTATCGGCATCCCAGCCATCAGCACCCGAAGCATCGCTATCGTCAGGGGCAACGACACGCGTCACCACCCCCACCCCGGCAGCTTCTTCAGCGGCGAGGTCAGAAAATCGCAAGGGCGCAGACAGCACCTTCGGAGCTACGGCAGCTCTTCTTTCCCTTTCGCTCAAAATAAGCTCTAAATCATTGACCGGCCAGGTTAGCGCCAGAAAAACCAACGTCACAAACACGGCAAACATACCCGCGCGCCATTCCTCGCGCGGCGCCCTTTGCACTATATATTCAGAAGGATAGCTTAAAACAGGCTTATAGAAGGCGCTATTGATAAAATCGCTGTTCAGCAAACTATCCTCCAGTTCTTTGTCGAACTGAGCTGAGGATTTTGCCTCGGTCTTGGCGCTGCCAGCGCTGTCAGCAGACGGTTCGGGGGCCATTGGAACCCCCTGTGCCCAGCTAGGGAAAGGCGTTAAGCAGACAAGAATACCCACGCCTACAACCAGCAGGCCCAGCCACTTAAGCTTACAGTTAAAAAAGCTCATAATTTGTGCCACCCGCGTTTCTGCATTTCTGACATTATCGTAAGTGCTATCAGCTCATATCCCTTCGCATTGGGATGAAAATCCTTGTCAAACAGCACCTTAGCGTCTGCATTCATCATACTGTGCAGATCGATATAAACAGCCCCAGAGGCCTGCGCTGTCTCCTGCATTATAAACCGATACTCATCAGCTATGTATGAAGCAGCTCCAGACCGATAGGGCAGCCCCAGAATTACCAGCTTAGCTCCGTCGCTTTTAGCTATCGAAGCGAACCACTGCAGATTACTGCGGAATTCATCCTTAGATACTCTCAGCTTGCTGTATTTATAATCAGCGGGCGGAAGTCCATAGGTATTGTAGCGCAGAGCGTCACAATGCTGCCAATATCTGTAAAGCTCACTGCGACTTAGCAGCAGATCCAGGCTGCGCAGGAAAGCCCAAGAGCTTACCCTTTCACTGTCGGCATAGTCCTCCGGCATAATATCGGCATTGCCAAAGCCGAGCACATAAACGTCTGGCTCGAAGGATCTGCCCACTAGCCGCGCCCATTCGCGGCTCTGGTAGGAGGTCCACCCTGGACAGCCGGCATTTAAAACCTGGATATTTTTAGAAACATGCAAGGACAGCAAATAGCGAAACAGCTTGCGTTCATAGGTATCAGCGTCATTAACTCCATATCCAAAGGTTAGCTCATCGCCCAAGCACAGCACCCGCCATTGGCGATCTTCCTTGCTCTGGGCGGTCTCAGGGTTGCGCATTCCCCAAGAATTGGTAGTGACCTGAAAAAGGCGCATCTCATTGGGACCGGGATCATCGCAGGCTCGCTGGGCGTGAACAGCCAGCCCTTTGAAATGCGGTCGCAGTTCCCAAAACAGCGTGGGATGTGGGCGATACAGCTCCCAAGTTACAGGCCTCTGAGGCTGGGGAGCATAGCGGGCTGCCCGACGCAGGCTAGCTTCGGCGGTGATTACCCAAACCGCCAGTCCCAGCAGCAGCGCCGTTGCTATCCACAGCATCCTATGCTTGGTAAAATACAGGCGTATCCCGGAGACCACAGCTTATGCTTCCTCTCTGCTAGCCGGCACCATAGTACCGATTCCGGCCACATAGGTCCATACTTTTTCAGCTTCGCGTTCACCGCCGATGGTAAAGGCAGCGCGAACCTGCCCATCGCGCCAGTCGAGACGAGTCACGGCCTCGCACACTTCACAGCGGATCAGCTCATTCCACGTATCCGAACCGACTTCGGCTATTACGCATACCGGCACGTGGCAGCGCACGGCCAACAGGCGCAGAGCTTCGCATACCTCGCGCTGTAAAAGCGATTTTTGCTCTTCTTTCTCGCTAAAATGCTCATCTGGGACCAGCACAGCTATATCATCCAAAATAATAGCGCCCAAATCTCCGTTGCTGAGCAATTCCTGGCAGGTTCTGTACAGCTGAGTCGAGGTAAGCACTAAATCATTTAAACAGTAAAGCGATTTTTCATAACGGTCTAAGGTTTTGCCGCAGCGGCGCAGCATAGCCTGGCGTTCATCATCGGTCATATCGGACCAGCGATGCTCTCCCTCCTGAGAGAGTATCGCTCGCCCCAAATCGCAGCTGCCCAGATGGCGCAAGACCGCCAGCACCAGCATTTCTGGATCCCGCAAAACAGTGCGCACCATATTAGCAGTGACCTGCATGCGCCGCTCAGCCAGATCCTGGCTGCCAGCATCTGCCGGTTTCTCCAGGCCAATCAAGAAGAGACAGGGCTTAGGCAGCACCAGACCAGGAAGCACCGGGAAGCCGCCCTCGAGACTGCGCAAAACGGAATTCCAGGAAAACGGCACCAGCTCATCGCGCTCACGGGTGCTTCCGGCACCTCCCTTAAGAGCCGCTTCCAGACGGCTGATGCGCTCATTGGTGCTCTGATTGTTGTAAAGATAGAAGCCAAACAGTCCCAGCACGACTATCAGCAAAAAGGTGGTTCCATTGCCGCTGCTACTGCTGCTGCGGGTTTCGGCGGCTGCAGCAGTTACATCCGGGATATCGGATTCGATATTAACCTTATTGGTTGGCGCCTCGCTATCTAACACAAGAGCCGTATCTGTTACCGGAGACGGAACACCATCAGGAGCGGGCGCATCTCCCTGAGCCCAGACCGGCGCACCGCAAAAAATCAACAGACCGCATACAGCTACTGCCAGCGTCTTCAGCAAACGCACCCATTCATTCATTTCAACTGTCTCTACTGTCATCAATAAAAACCGCCCATCAATGCGCCCGCGCGCATCTTGGCCACTCCCTCTGCAGCGGACTCAGCTTCTCCCCCTGCCA
>JAFSXO010000261.1 GCA_017444045.1 bacterium
CCTATGCTACCGCCTACAGCGGCTAATGTCAAAAGCGCCGCTTCTGATATCCGCCGCCGCTGAGCCTTGGCGCACAGCTTATCCCAGCCGTAAACCGCCAGCGCTGTCAGATTTATGACGGCTAAATATATAATTATTAACGTTGGCATCTGCGATCCCATATCAACTCCCTCAGCGAACGCCGTACGCAGTCTATATTCGAGATTAGGTTTCTGCCAGCGCCTCGATGTAGCTCTGTCTTTCTTCAGCGGGAATATCCAAGGCGTTCATCGCTTCAGATACGGTCAAATTTAGGCGCTTCATAAGGCTGCGTATTGACACCAATATGCCTTCACGGCGTCCCATTGCAATTCCCTCAGTCCGTCCCTCACGCAAGCCCTCGGTTCGGCCCTCGGTTCGTCCTTCACGCAAGCCCTCGACACATCCCTCACGGCGTCCTTCAATGCGCCCCTTGCGGAGGCCCTTCTTAATGCCCCGCACTTCAATACCCTGGCTCAGATTGCACATGCTCAGCACCTCCTCGTCTATACTGCGTTCCGTATCTATATCAAATTCTTCCTGTAATATGCGCTTCTTCTTATCAACTGCCGCCTGCGAAGTCAGCAAAGTACCTAACAGCTTTAACACACCCTTATAGTTAGCGTCGCGTTCATTGCCTAAACAAACGATCGCTACCGACATTAAATCATAATTCGCCGTCTTTTCACAGACCCAGCCGATATCATTGCGCTCCATAATATGATAGCTACAGTATTCTGACGCTTACGCGGCACATTGGTGCATACCCAGATCGAATAAACACTACCCCTTGAACTGTGCCAGCATGGAATTAACTTATTGGTCTAACATAATCACTTTATAAGACTAAATTTCAAAGCACCTGCTATGAATTTTATTAAACTTTATTAATATTACATAAATACACAGGAGTTTTAAATAAAATCTAGAATTATTGTCTCAATTAAACCACACTTGCATATCGCAACCACTTTAAATACGACAAAGGATGTAAGGCCATGAATAACACCGAAGAAGAAAAAACCACCGATCAGAAAAAGTCCCCAAGCTTCTTTCAAAGAATCGTCGATCTTTACAACTACATTATGGGATGGCTAACTTAGAACCAAAAACGGCCTACTCACAAAAATTACTTACAATTATAGAAGGAGCAAGAAAAGCATGAGCTTTGTCCACCTGCATCTGCACAGCAGCCACAGCTTTGACGGCCAAATCAGCGTATCCAACCGCCATTCACCCGCCCACCGCCACTCCCTTGTGTTCAGCTGCAAAGATCGCAGCAAGGCTTCTTTAATCCCTCAAGACCAGCTCGCTTCCGAATCTCTATGGACTAAGCTCAAAGAACTGGGGCAAAGCGCTGTAGCCCTGACCGACCACGGCACCATGAGCGGCGTCATCGACTTCTATAACGCCTGCCGAGAACACCAGATTAAGCCTCTTATAGGCTGTGAAGTTTACGTCTCGCCATTTCCAGCGCCACACTCAAGAGCCAGCGCAAACAGCTATTTCCACCTAACCTTAATTGCCAAAAATAGCCAGGGATACAGCAATCTCTGCCAACTGATGAGCACCGTCTGCCCGCCAGACATAGACATTATCAAGAATAATTACGTAAGCCCCGAGCAGTGCATTAGCCCTAGCCACGGGGTGCTGGCCCGTTACAGCCGAGGGCTGATCTGCCTCACCGGCTGCCTGTCCGGCCCCATATCCCAGGCCTTGCTCTGCGGCGACAGACAGCTGGCCAAAGAACGCTTAGCCTTTCTGAAAGAAATATTCCGCGACGATCTGTTTGTAGAGCTGATGAATCATGGTCTGCCCGAACAGCAGAGGATAAACCCTTTGCTGCTGCAGCTGGCCCAAGAGATGAACATTACTCCCGTAGCTACCAACGATGTCCACTGCCTTAACGCCAAAGACGCCAAACGGACAGCTTTAAGCGCCAGCAGCGAACCGTCCACAGACAGCGACACCGATGAGGAAGAACGCACGTACATCAATGTCGCCGAATACCTAAAATCCGAAGAGGAGATGCTGGAAGCATTTTCCTTCTGCCCCGAGGCAGTCCGCAACACTCAATTAGTAGCCGAGCGCGTTGAGGACGATGTACTGTTTGATATTGCAACAAGACGCAACATCCCTAAATACCGCAGCCCTCAAGGTCTAAGCTCCGATGCGTACCTGAAAGAGCTATGCCGCCAAGGCTGGCAGAAACGCATAGGCTCGCGCTGGAACGAAGCCTATCAGCAACGTTTAGATCAGGAACTGCAGCTCATCACGGACAGCGGCTTCTCCGAACATACGAACAAAGCCTTTTCCGACAGCTTTCTAATCGTCAGCGATTATACCCGCTGGGCTAAAGAACAAGGCTTCCTCCTCGGCCCCGGTATGGGTACAGAGGGCTGCTCTTTGGTGTGCTATCTGCTGGGCATCACAGATATCGATCCGCTGCTTTACAGTCTGCCCTTCGAGAGAATGTGCAGCTCCAAACGCACAGACCCGCCCGCCATGCACATCGAATGCAATCCATCAGCGGCACCCATAATTGCAGAATACATCTACAGCAAATACGGAGCAAAACACGCCGCCTTTGTAGCAGCCACCAGCGATCCAAGAGACGAACAGCTGATCCTAGCGCTAGCAGGTGATAATATTAAAGACTACGCCCCCTGCGTTACCGCTCCCATATCTCTCATTTCCAGTCCCAGCACTTGGTTCGGTTACGATGAAGCTACAGCTTCAAAGCTAGGCTTATTCAAAGTAAAACTGCTGGGAAGCAGACAGCTAGAAGCCTTATTGATAGCGCAGCAGCGCCTTAAAGCGTCAGCAGAGTCAGAGGAAGCCAATTTCAGCATTGATAGCATTATCCAAAAGCCGGACGATCCTCAGGTTTACAAAATGCTCTGCTCGGACGACAGCGCAGGGCTGCTCCAGCCACCTTACCCAGGCTTGAAAAACAGCGCGGATATCCCCTCAATAGAAGCTTTGCTGAGACAGCTGCAGCCGAACTGCCTAGGCGATTTAGCCGCACTGTGCGCTCTGTATCGTCCTGCTGCCATTTCCGGCGACTTAATGTCCAGGTTTATCGCAGCCAAACATCAGCCTCCAGAAGCTATCGCATACCTGCATCCGCTATTAAAGCCGATACTAGAAGATACTTACGGGGTTTTAATCTACCAGGAACAGCTGATGTTTGCCCTACGCGACATAGGAGGCTTCAGTTTGGATGATGCCGACATGGCGCGGCAAGCGTTGGGAAGGCGCAGGCTTGAACCAATCTCCGAGGTGCGCCGTAAATTTGTCGCGGGAGCGCAGCAGCGCGGTATTGATGCCGCCGAGGCTTTAAAGATATTCGAGCATTTGGAAGAATCGCAAGAGTATCTTTTCAACAAATCTCATGCTTTGGGATGGGCGCTGACCGCCTACTGCACCGCGTATATCAAATGCCATTATCCCATTGTATACCGCGCCGCTATGCTGGTCGCCAATCAGCCCATCTAAGAAAAAAGTACAGCTCCCAAAATGCGCAGTTCCGAACAGCCCAACGCGGGCGGCTCAAACGCACAGAGGAGCTGTACGAAGTGATTGCGCCATAAAACCGCACTATCACCTAGCAGGTGCCAAACAAAGGCTTGGCGCCTGCAATACAATCTTATTATGCCTTATTAAACTTATCCTTGCCCTGGCGGCAACGCGGGCACTTCCAATCCGCGGGCAGGTCCTCAAAAGCCGTCCCTGCCGGGAAGCCGCGGTCTGGATCGCCCTTTTCAGGGTCGTAAACGTAGCCGCAAACGCTGCAGACATATTTTCCCGTCGCGGTTTTATAGACTATCTCACCTACCGGCAGAGTCTCCGTGGGCTTGGCCAGATCTACGACGCGCAGGGCTTCTAAGTTCTCCAATCCCAGCGGAGTGTGCGTAGAAAGATAAACTGTGGGATGGTTAGCGATAAACTCGCGCACCCGATCTAAGGTCTGCCGAGCCGCTTCTTTATCCTCGTATACCACCGAAAGCTTGTTCTCGTACAGAGC
>JAFSXO010000262.1 GCA_017444045.1 bacterium
GCTCAGCCACAGACGCTAAATGAGGCAGGACAATAAGCATGGAGAACTCCCCCACCCTACAATCGCCGCAGCCGGCTTCAGACAGCGCCGCTCCTAAATCCGCCGCCGCAAACGAATCTGCATCCTCCGAATCTGCATCCGCAAACGAAAAGACAAGCGAGGGGGCAGCCGGTAACGCCAGCGGGAACGCGAACAAAAACGCCAGCGGAAACGCGAACGGGAAAAAGCCCTCGAAGGCCAAAGCCTTCGATATGCTGACGCTGCTTATGCTGGCGGTGTTTAGCATCAATTTACTGCTTTATCTTGGCTGTCAGCACTCCCATTTGGCCAAAATCGACCAGCGCGACCGGCGCACCAACGCCGCGCAGCGCCACGCGCGCAGAGGTCCCGGCGATTCCCGCACCGCGGAAAGAGAGCGCCTGCGCCGAGGCGAGGCGGAGCAGGAGCTGCGCGACCCTAACAAGCCAGCTGGGCAGGACAGAGGAGCAGAACCGAACGCGGATTCCGGGGAATGGGAGGACGAAGGCAGCGATGGCCCGCCTCCGCCAGACAATGGGCATTCCATCGGCTGGCTTTCCCAAGCCCTGAATAAGCCGACCGGACAGGAGGCTCTGCAGTCTTTGGCGGACAGCAAGGGCAGCCTAGCCCTGACAGACAGACAAAAGGAGCTTTTGCTGAAGCCCAAAGACAAAAACTCAGCTAACATCAACGAGCTGATGAACAATGTGCTGAACATACTGAGGCCTGACCAAATGCGCTATCTGCTCGAGAAGAAGGAGATAATTGACGGACAGAGCGTCAGCCCCATCAGCACATCAGCCATGGTAGACAGCACCATACAGAAGCTCAGCCGCATTAAGGGCACCTCTATGCAGAGCAGGGAGAGCTTCCATGGCGATCGTGGTATCTGGAGTCCTAAGCCCATCGCTATCGGCATTAGCCTGCTCGCCGACAGCGCCGAAGAGGAATGCCGGCTTAATGAAACGCAGGCTCAGGAGCTGATAAAAGCGCTCAGAGCCATGGATGAAGCCGACAGAATCCTCCAGCACAGCAACGAATACGAGCAGCTTGAGGAGATTCTGACCGAAGAGCAGATAGAATACCTCTTCGATAAGCTAAAAGACGACACCGACGATCGCGGCCATTAAACTATCTTTAGGTTTATGCGCATAACTTTATGCACAGAACGACAAAAAACAGGAACTGTAGCTATGCACACGAATTTTAACGATTTATGAGCAGGTATGACTTTTTTAACGGTGGACTGCAGCCCAACAAATCAGGCCGCAAGCGTTGGGCGATTCTCGGCCTTACGCTCGTAGCGCTTATCCTGCAAATCGTTATTGAGTTCGGTCTTTTCACGGGCAGCGGCACGCCAAATCCTCTGAGCGCTTTAAGCAATAGCAGTGTCCCTAATCCAGACGCTGCAGGGTCTGCCAACGGAAGCACAGCGCAGTTAGCCTCAGCGGGACAGCCTGCCGCCGGCAATGCCGCCCCCGTTCCAGGAAAGGCTCAGGGAGTTCCAGGGAAGGTCACCCCTACTCCTGGCAAGGTTCAGGGAATACCGGGCAAGGTACAGGGCATACCCGGAAAAGTTCAGGGAGTTCCCGGAAAGGTTACCCCCACCCCAGGCAAGGTTCAGGGAATACCGGGAAAGGTTCAGGGCATACCCGGAAAGATGCCAGGCATACCGGGAAAAATGCCGGGAGTACCCGGAAGGATCGATCCCATACCAGGGCAGACAGCGAATCCGCAGATGCTCAGCTCCTCCGAAAGCTTTTTGCTGGGCCTTATCGCCCTCGATAATCCCAAATGCAAATGCCGGCTCAGCCCCAGCCAAAAAGCCAAGCTGGTAACCATGCTAACCGAGCTCAACAGCGGCTATAAAGATGTGCGCGGAAGCACCAAGGTGCTGCACGAAACGCTTACCCCGGAGCAGTTTGCCTGGCTAGAGAGCCATCCCGACAAGGAACGCCCCCAAAGCAACGCTCCGCCAGAGCAAAGCGCTATAGAGCCGGCCATGGTTCTCAGCAAGCTTTTAGAAAAGTAACCTTAGCTCCAGTTATTCACGAGCATATATTAGAAAGACGCACAGGCAAACAATGTCAGAATTATTGAAAGCAAAGCAGAAATTAGCCAAAGGGCGTTATATCATCAGCAAAGCGCTTATGTCTGGCGATGATGGAGCTAGTTACTTAGCTACTGACACCCAGCTTGACAATTCAGCCTGTGTTGTTCGCGAGTTTTATCCCAAAAACAAGCTGTCTGAAGAGGAGCAGGCCAAATACGATGAGCGTTTCCAGTCGAGTATGCTCATCCTAACCCAGTTTGACCATCCCAACCTTACCAAAATCTACGACAGCTTCACGGAAAAAGACCGTTACTACGTGGTCATGGAGCACGTTGATGGTATCACCCTGCAGACCTTGCTCAGCATGAGCGTCAAGCCGCTGCCGGCCAAGCAGGTGCTGGGCTGGATGCTTCAGGTCTGCCAAGCCATGCAGTACATGCATAACCGCCCCAAGCCGTTTATTTTTGATGCCCTGGACGCCAACAACATCATGATCGACCAGGACGAAAATATCCGGCTGATCAATTACGGGCTTTCGCGCTTCTTCTCCGACGCCGACTCTATCAGCTTTTCCAGCAGCCCCGACCTAATCAGCAAGGAAATCAAGCTGATGGGCCGCACTATGGCCTTTTTGCTCACCCGGCATGAGGTATCAGATCTGGGCTTCGATCCAGGCGACGTGGAAGTGTCCGACGATCTGGTTAGGCTAATAAACCGGCTGCTTGCCGACGGCAACGGCGGCATAAGGGATTTTGACAAGCTTCAGCAGGAGCTTAATAAAATCTTAAATCCCCCCAAGGTCAAAGAACGCAAAACTGATGAAGACGGAAAGACCTTCAAATCCTTCGACATCGGCAGACGCTTGGAGGATCTCCTTGAAAAATTCCTAGGCCAGCCGGTCTGGCTTATAGGCTGCGAGGTTCTGGCGGTAATTGGCATTTGCATAACCGTCTACTTCACCATGAACCCCACCATAACCGAGCGCGCGCAGTCGGCCGTTTACGTCGCCTGCGGCAACGAGCTGCATTTGTACAGCGCTGCCACAAAAGATCCGCTGGGGCGCATACACATGAAATATAA
>JAFSXO010000263.1 GCA_017444045.1 bacterium
CACTCTCATTTGTGCAAAGTTAAACTGACATTATGGCGATATTTCCGTTTAGAGCTGGCAGATATAGCCTATACTGGAGTTTTTCTGTCCTTAAGCATCATTTGCTTTTGGTCTTCACTTAACTGCTTACTAGCCCGTCTGTAGCCTTCCTCTACTCTAGGCTTCACCGCCGATATACTTTAGTTAGTGCTTCGCGACGCTGTTAACGCTTTCACCAGCCTCCGCGCTGGCACTGCTGCGCCACGCTAAGATGATGTACTTTACGCGGAACCTGCTACGCGCTATAACCTTGCGCACAACAGCCGTTAACTGTACCGACATGAGGCTACATAAAAGCCCGCGAAAGAACGTACAAGATTGCCAAGATCAAATTACTTAATGCTATTATACCAACCATACAGCGAGAGCGCAAGACGCATGCCAACAATCTTACTAATTGCAAACCACTAAAGATACAAATGTTAAAGACACTTTATTTTATAAAGAAATAATACCATAAACAGCTATAAATATAGTCTTGCGCAAGAATTGCTTAGATAGATGAACGACAAAATAGAGTCCCGGTTCATTATTTGATCATTCAGCGCCTAACTTCCCAATATCCGCCTCTGGCGCTCCCCTGCCGCCGCAAATAACCATTGGCCTTCAGAAAACTTATGTTTTTCTCGATAGCGGTTTGGCTGAGACCCAGCGCATCCGCCAGCTTCTTGCTGGATATCTTGGCTCTTCTTCCATCAATTCCAAGATTCTCTGGCGTGTATGCGTAAGCTCATGGGCATCGTCAGAGCTATCACCCAACCGATCACCCAACTCCGCCACTTGGGAAGTATAATAGACTAAACACCTTCCTGCCAGCCCTTCACCCGCTGCTTCATGCCCTCAATGTCCAGCACTCCATAAGCAAAGCCCCGGCGGATCAGCTCCTGCGGCACATACTCATCGTACTTCTCAAAGACCGGTACCTCCTCAGGGTAAACCAGCTCCAGCGGCTCAAACTCGCGTTCCGCCTCCTCTGCGGCAATCCGATAGAACTCCTCCGCCCCAACCTGCATGGTAAACTGCATATAATACGGACGCGCAGACGTCAGCCCCTTAAGCCCCAGACGCTCAGCGCAGCGGATCTTCAAGAACCGCTCCAAGGCCAAAAACGCATAGCTGCCCAGCCAGGGAAACAGCGCCCACATCCGGCCGCCCAGGCTGATCAGCGGGCACTCTGCCAGCCCCGATTTGGCAAAGCAGTCCCGGGCATCCAGCAGCCGGCACACCGCGTGCTTCATTAAATATGGATAGCTCTGCTGTTCCGCCAAAACCCCGCGCATACGCTCTAAAATGCGGGTGTGAATATCCCCCGCCACATCGCCAAAATAGGCAGGAATATTCCCCTTAACCAAAGTGCAGTAAACTAAGCGCTTCTGATGGTCAACCTCGTCCACCGCCCAGACCCGTCCCGCGATGGCGATCTTGTCCCCCACCGGCGGCGGCTTCACAATAGTTCCCAACTCCTCGGAGCCGGTGCGCACCGTATATTCAATATTTTCCTGAAATACGGCGTAAAATTTATAATTATTGACAATGCGCTCACCGGCCAGCCCCACGATCAGCCCGCCATTCTCGGTACGGCTGATATGCTCGATCTCCAGCAGATGCCGCAGCAGCAAACGGTAATCTTCCTGACTAATCCTGTGAAAACAGGACAGCGGCAGAATCCGAGAGGCCAACTCCGCAGGCGTCATCTCCCCGCAGGAAGCCAGCGTGCTCATAGTCTGGTGGTACAGCAGGCTAAAGGGCAGGCGCTCTAAGCGCGGCGGTTCCACAAAACGCTCTTCAATATAAAGCTGCACCAAAGCAATGCCCTGGATCAGATACCAGGGGATCATCTCGGGCAGCAAAGCCCGCGCTTCTGGGTGATCCTCGCGCATGACAAACCACATCTCGGAGGGATTGCCCCGCCGCCCCGTACGGCCCATTCGCTGCAGAAAGCCCGACACGGTAAAAGGCGCATTGATATGAAAAGCCCGCTCCAGACGGCCAATATCGATCCCCAGCTCCAAGGTCGCCGTAGCGCAGACCGACATGAGAGAATCGTCGTCCTTCATCTCCGCCTCGGCGCTCTCCCTGTAGGAAACGGAAAGATTGCCGTGGTGGATCAGAAAACGCTCCGGCTCATGGTTCGCCTCGCAGTACTGGCGCAAGGTCTGGCAGACAGATTCGCACTCTTCGCGGGAATTAGTGAACACTAAACATTTCTTGCCCCGCGTATGCTCAAAGATATAGCCCAGCCCTGGATCAGCGGCTTTAGGCGCGGTATCCGTAGCCGGCTCAAGCGGAGGCGTTTCGGCTAGGCTAGGTTGGCCCTCATCTGCCTGCGGCGCGGTACTGAAGAAATGCTCCATGCTGATGCGCCAGACTTCCCGGCCGCCATCGATGCGCGGTATAACCGTCTGACGCCCGCTGCCCGCGGCCAGAAAAGCGCCCGCCGCCTGAGGATCGCCGATGGTGGCAGACAGGCCGACGCGCCGGGGAGTACAGCCCGCCAACCTGCAGAGCCGTTCGATGAGACAGAAGGTCTGCAGGCCGCGATCCCCGCGCAGCAGGGAATGTATTTCATCAATAACGATAAAGCGCAGATCATAGAAAAGCGAAGGGATTTCCATGTGCTTGTTGATCATCAGCGCTTCCAGAGATTCCGGGGTGATCTGCAGAATACCGGAGGGCTTCTTCAGCAGCCTGCGCTTCTGGGTCTGAGAGGCATCTCCATGCCAGCGGCAGACGGCTATGCCCGCATCTTCGCACAGTTCATTAAGGCGCCCAAACTGGTCGTTGATGAGCGCTTTCAGAGGGGCAATATACAAGACGCCCACGCTGCGCGGAGGGTCTTCTTCCAGCAGGGTGAGGATGGGAAAGAAGGCAGCCTCGGTCTTACCCGATGCCGTGGAAGCCGTCAGCAGAACGTTGTCATACGAACTGAAAATTGCTGCACCGGCAGCTTCCTGCACGCCGCGCAGCACCTTCCAGCCAGAACGGTATATATAGTCCCGAATAAACGGGGAATATCTCTCATATACGCTCAAATCGTAAACTCCGCATAACCGCTATCGGCCTGATCTGAAACGGCTTCTGACTTGGCATAGACGAAATCATCGGACCGCATAAGATCAGCCAGCGTCAGATTGGGATTCTGATACAGCAGGTCTAAAAGCTCGATGAAGTCCCGAATGACCTCGCGGGGAGTAATGTTCTGATC
>JAFSXO010000264.1 GCA_017444045.1 bacterium
GATGTGGCCAATACAATTGAAGAATTGGGCAGCATCGACCTCGTCCAAGCTTTTAGGGATTTTTATCCTTGTCGCAGCCTTACGCCTCGGGAGTATGCCAATAATCATTTGCTTAAGCGTAAAGTTAAGTTTGTCTATGCTGGCTTAGGAGAGGAGATCCCTACGCAGTGTCCCAGAGGCTGGGATCTGCTGGTCGTTTGCGGAGTGGCGTTTACCCGCCGCGATACCGAGGATCTTGTTGAGCAGATGGAAAAGATCTGCAGTAATAAGCGCGTTCTGCTGGGGGTTCCTCTCAGCTCGTTAAATGTTATCCAGCAGCTGCGTGAGCTTTGTGCTCTGCGCGTTCTAGAGAAAATGGAACGCTATGATAAGCAGTCTGCCTCCGGCGCTGGGCTGCAGTCCAGAAAGGCCTTTGTGCGTCGCCAGTTAGTCGAACGCGCTCGCAAGGCTTTGGCCCCCTCGGCATTCCGCTGGATGTGCGAGGGTAAGGTCGTAGAAGAGGCGCCGGCAGGAAGCCGTGGCTTCTTTGTTTCAGGCTTCTTGCAGACGGTATACAGCGCGTCCCCCCGCATTACTCTGGGCTGTTCAAAAAGAGACTGCATTGAAGCCTTAGATGAGCTGTTGGATTTAGCGCATCCTCTACAAATATCCAATGTCAGCAAGCGCGGCGCCGTTAAGGTTTTGCGCCGTTTTATGATCGAAACGGGAATTTTTGTGCATGCTGAGGACCAAGGCGGCTATTCGCGTTACGAGGTCGCTGAGTATTTGCAGAATTCCGATTGGAGTCCGATTTGGCGTCATTTTATTGAGAAGCTGACTGGCGATGGAAGTGGGGTAAGGTATACCGATTTGGATGCCTTTAGCCGTGAGCTTATGGATGCTCCTTGGGGCATTAGCCGTCCTGTGCAGGGACTGCTGCTGGCGGCCATGCTTCGGCGCGCTTATCCCGACCTCAATTTTGAATATGAAGGCGAGCCCATGACACTGTCAGGCCAAGCGCTTCTTCGCGCTTTGGGTTCTCCCAAGGGCTGGAAGCTTTGCTATCGTCCTGCTAGCGCTCACGAGATGAATTTCTTAGCCAAGGTGCGCGGGCTGTTCGCGGTGGACCAGAGCATAGCCGACGGCGTATTTGTTAACATCTGGGATCGCTCTCTGCGGGCGATTACCTCTTGGTATCAGAAGCTGTCTGGTGTTGCCAAGCTGAAGCGTGAGACCATGAGCATTGATACTCAGCAGTTTGTCGAGCTTATAACCGATGTTAAGAAACGGGAGAACCCTAGCGATTTATTGGGTATGTATCTGCCTCAGCTATGCGGTGAATCGGGCATACCGCTGGAAGAGGATCAGGACATTATGCTGGACTGGCTCGAGGAGTGCAAGCTGGAATTAGAGTCTAGGGAGGCTACCTTCCAGCGTTCCCTGTGCACGGAGCTGGGCAAGATATTGGGGGCTGAGCTTCCTTATGAAGGTGCGTCAGCCCAGTGGCTCGATGAGCAGTACAGAAATTGGCTGAGCAGGCTGCCCGCGGGCTGGGAGGCCGGTGCCAATTCTGAAATGGCCTCTACGTTTTGCTCGATTTTAAATCTTGATATTGCGGCCGACGAGCGCTGGTTTGTGGTTATTCCTCAAAGGCTTGGCCTTTCGGCTATCAATGTGTGGACGCGCGATATGACCCCAATGTACAGGGCCCGCGTGGCTAAGATATGCGTGGAGTTGCAAACCTGTGTGCTGCGCCGTGCTATGCCCTGGCCCAAGGATGAAGCCGAGCTGAAAAAGGCTTTGACAGCCTGGCTTACCGGCACCTTTGCGGGTATGGGGTTAGACAGCGAGCAGCGCGAGTCTGTTCTGTTAGATATGATGGAAGGGCTTTAGGCTGTCTGCAGCGCTTGCAATGGCAGTTTTTTCTTAGCTGCCAGCTATTCAAATTGCATATAGTATAACAAAGCATAAAAAAGCGCCCAGCTTTTGCGGGCGCTTTTTTTTTGTGCCAATTGCTTAAGGAAACCGTCGGAATTGCTTAAGCAATTGGCTTGCTATGTATAGCGCTATTTGTCTGGCGTCCAGACTTCGGGGGCGCGGTTAAAGGCGCACAGCAGCAGCTGGCGCTGCAGTCTGATCTCTTCAGGCAAACGCTCGCTCATCTTAACCAGCAGCTCTTCGTGGGAAAGCAGCTCGGCCTTCCAGGCGGATTTGCGGATGGTCATCAGCTTGTTGAAGGCGGGCTTGGTGAAATCGGAGCCAGTCCAGTCGATGTCCTCATAGGCGGGCACGTATCCCAGCGGGCTTTGCAGGGCGTGGGCTCTGCCGTGAACTCGTTCGATTATCCATTTCAGAACGCGCATGTTCTCGCCGAAGCCGGGCCATAAGAACTTGCCGTCTTCCTTGAGGAACCAGTTGACGCGGAAGATAGGCGGCGCTGAAGGATGTTTGGCGCCCATATCGAGCCAGTGCGCGAAGTAATCGCCCATGTGGTAGCCGCAGAACGGCAGCATGGCGTAGGGATCGCGGCGAACCTGGCCGATAGTGCCGGCTGCTGCGGCGGTCTTTTCGGAACCCATGGTGGCGGCAAGGTAAACGCCGTGCTGCCAGTTGAAGGACTGGAATACCAAGGGCATATCATGCGCAATGCGTCCGCCGAAAATAAAGGCCGAAATCGGCACACCATTGGGATCATCCCATTCGGGGGCGATAGTGGGGCACTGGCAGGTAGGAGCGGTAAAGCGAGAGTTGGGATGAGCCGCGGGGCGTCCGCAGTCTGGCGTCCAGTCGTTGCCGCGCCAGTCGATTAAGTGCGCAGGCGCTTCGCTCATGCCTTCCCACCATACATCGCCATCGTCGGTCAGGGCCACGTTGGTGAAAATGGTGTTGGCGCGGATGCTTTCCATCGCGTTGGGATTGGACTGGTACGAAGTGCCGGGAGCTACACCGAAGAAGCCAGCTTCGGGGTTAATGGCATAGAAGCGTCCGTCTTTGCCGGGTTTGATCCAGGCGATGTCGTCGCCGATTGTCCAGATTTTCCAGTTGTCGAGACCCTTGGGAGGGATGACCATGGCGAAGTTCGTTTTGCCGCAGGCGCTGGGGAAAGCGGCAGCCACATAGGTCTTTTCGCCGTCTGGAGCTTCGGCGCCGAGGATGAGCATATGCTCGGCTAGCCAGCC
>JAFSXO010000265.1 GCA_017444045.1 bacterium
AGCAGCAGCCTAATCTGAATTTTGCCTCCAGCCTGTCGCCGCTAAGAGTGAGCAGGGCTACATTGTACCATTCCTCAGCCCTGTCTCGGTCGGGCACGCAGCCCTTGCCGTACATGTACATATTGCCCAGGATGGTAAAGCAGTGGCACATATCCAGCTCCCGGTAATCGGCCTGGGGCAGGTCGCTGCACAGGGTGTTCAGGTAGGCATAGGCTTTGTCGGGGTCAGGCGTTGCTTTGATGCCGGGCAGCTCGCAGCTGCCGGTGCGGTAAAACTCCGCAGCTCTGTAGCAGCCGAGCGCCTCGCCGTCGTCTGCTGCTTTTAGCGTGTAACGCCAGGCTTCTTGGGGATCATTTTTTACACTGGCATAGTAGTCTGCAATTCTGGTAAAGGCTGAATGGTATCCTTTGCTGTGCAGATCCTGCAGCAGGGCCAGATAACTGGCATCGCTGCCGGGATCCCTGCCCAAATCCTTTTCATAAAGCTCGAGAAGATCCGTCTTGGCCAGATAGTAGCCCATATCGGCGTAGGATCGGAGAGCGGCCAGTCCCTTGGCATCTCCTGCGTACGCTTGGAGGCGGGCTAAGGCGATCTGGGCCGGCGCGTATTTTTTTTCTGCAGAGCGTCTGTAATGCTCGTGCATCTGTTCAGCCGGCTCCTTGCCGGCTGCGGCGCCAATATCTATGGCCAGCTCGTATAGGCGTCCCCAGCTGTATAGCTCGGCGGCGCTCATATCCCTCATTTTTGTATGCTTCGACGATATTTTTTCTTCTATAAACGCGCGGCTCTGCTCGGCGTTCTGCTTCAGAAATCTGTATACAGCCGGGGTCATCTCCACCGTCTTTGTATTCTGAAACATAGCCAAGGCCTGACCGACATTCTGCCCCAGCTCCCTGCTGTTGCTGGGAAAAGGCGTCCTTCCGCTGCGCAGAAGCTGAACGGCCATGCACTGCGCGTCTAAGCTGCTGGGAGCGGAGCCGAAAAAGCAGCGCCTCGCCTCGTGATAATTGGACGGCACGCCCAGCCCCTCTTCATAGCAGTGGCCTAAAGCTGTCAGGGCTGGGGTGTAGCCCATCTCTGTGGCGCTTAGCAGATAATTGTAGGCATTGATCAGATCGAGCTCGCCATAGCCGAACAGATAGCATAAGCCTAGACCGAATTTGCCGTCGGCCTTCTGCTTTTCCGCTGCCTGGCGCATGAGGCTAACTCCCTGGGGCAGATCTACATCGGTCTCGTCGCCGCCCAGCAGTCTGTCGGCATAAGGTACGGCGTATTCTGCGGTGCCGTTCTTGACTAAATCGCGCAGCTGGCGGGTGGAAAGCCGCTCGTTGGCGCTGACTATTCCCCAGGTCATACATCCCGCTAAAGCCAAGGCGATAGCTTTTTGCATTAGCTTCATGAATAATTATCCTTTGTGTGCCAGTTATCGCGTTAGTCAACCGCTAACTATCTGCCGTTTGTAGCTGGCGCGGCTCCCCCATTTTTTGCGTTTCAAGTGGGAATAGCCGCGCCGTGCCCGCTGCCGCGCTGGCATCGTCTCGCTGTTTGCAAGATGTGCCCAGCGCGGAGCTGGTAGTATGTGCTTAAGAGCACCGCCAATACTGCGCACCGCAGTTGCTGCGGCTGCGCCGAATCCAATGTCGGTAACTTAGCGTCAGCTAGCCTAACATTATGACTCCCCCTAAAGAATGGCAGGGGGAGAAGTCGCGCCAGCGACAGAGGGGGTGGCCACAGCTGATGGGAAATTGCGGTGTTACGCATGGTGCACGCTAACTTGTACGCCTATTAACAACGTAATGTTAACGCACATGAATAAGCAATACCCAATGCCATGATTCTTAAGTTACTGGCATTGGCGCCGAAGCAGGGCTTAGCC
The DNA here is from genome assembly GCA_017444045.1 of bacterium. GTDB lineage: Bacteria > Vulcanimicrobiota > Xenobia > Xenobiales > Xenobiaceae > JAFSXO01. Next base: position 1,877 of record JAFSXO010000265.1, read on the forward strand.
AACGACGATGTTCATCAGCTTTTTGGATACGTAAATAACGCGGCGTATGGTTTTGCCTTCAAGCTGGGGAGCTACGCGCTCGTGAGCTTTGACCATCTCTTCGATCTGGGCCTGCTCAGCGTTCATGGGAATATCCATGGTGGTGCGCATCTTGCCGTTTACCTGCACTGCCAGCTTAAAGGAAGCTTCCACGAGGTATTCATCCTTATGGGTGGGCCAAGCGGGCTTCTGCTCGAACAGGGATTTCTCTTCGCCGAGATTGTGCCACAGCTCTTCTGCCGTATGCGGAATAATTGGAGAAGAGATGATGATGTACTGGCGCAGCGTCTCTTCCGAAATGGTCTTGCCCTGGGCGCGCAGAGCGTACAGGCCATTCATCCACTCCATCAGCGCGGCGACTACGGTGTTCAGATGCAGGCGCTGCAGATCGTCATTGATCTTTTTTATGAAGCGATGCGAGAGGGTCAGCACCTCGATATCGCTTTCCTTATCCTTGGCCAGCTCGGTTTCCTGGGCGAAGCTCCAGACGCGCTTGATCCAGCGGTATACGCCGTCGATGCCGCTGTCATTCCATTCGGAGTCGAGCTCGGGAGGACCGATGAACAGCTCATAGGCGCGCAGGGAATCGGTGCCGTAAGATCTGACCAGCTCGTCGGGGTTGACTACGTTGCCCTTGGATTTGCTCATCTTTTCCAAACGCAGGGAGAAGGACGACTGCTTGCAGATCATGCCCTGGTTGAAGAGACGCTTGAAGGGCTCGGTGAATTTAACCAAGCCGAGATCATAGAACATCTTGGTGCAGAAGCGCGAATAAAGCAGGTGCAGCACGGCGTGCTCGATGCCGCCGACGTACATGTCCACGGGATTCCAGTAGTCGACATCCTCTTTGCGCCAGGCCTGGTCTTTGCTGTCATAGGAAGAGTAGCGCAGGAAATACCAGGAGGAGCATACCCACTGCGAGATGGTGTCGGTGTCGCGGCGCGCCGGTTTGCCGCACTTGGGGCAGGTAGTATTGACGAATTCGTCAATAGCCGCCAAGGGCGATTCGCCGGTGCCAGAGGGCTGATACTTCTCTACATGGGGAAGCAGCACGGGCAGCTGATCCTCGGGAACGGGAACTATGCCGCAGTCATCGCAGTATACCATGGGAATAGGAGCGCCCCAATAGCGCTGGCGGGATACCAGCCAGTCGCGCAGACGGTAGTTGATCTTGGTGCGCCCTAAGCCTTTGGCTTCCAGGGAAGCTACAATGCGCTGGCGGCCTATATCGGATTTGAGGCCGGAGAACTCTCCAGAGTTGATCATCGTGCCCACTTCGCAGTAAGCTTCGGTCAGAGGCATCTGGGGATACTTCTCAGCATAGGCTCTGTTGAGGGCATCGGCGCTGTCGAAGCCCGCCAGTTCCTTTTCCTGCTCGGGGGTAAGTACGACCTGAATGATGGGAATGCCGAATTCCTTGGCAAAATCCCAGTCGCGGGTGTCGTGGGAGGGTACGGCCATAATCGCGCCGGTACCATAGCCCATGAGCACATAGTCGGAGATCCAGATCGGGGTGCGCTTGCCGTTTACGGGGTTGATGGCGTAGCCTCCGGTAAAGACGCCTGTCTTTTCCTTCTGCTCCTGGCGCTCAACCTCGCTGCGCGTGCTGGTGCGCAGGCGGTAGGCCTCTACAGCCTCGCGCTGAGCTTCGGTAGTAATCTTGTCAACCAGAGGATGCTCGGGAGCCATTACCATGTAAGTAGCTCCGAAGAGCGTGTCGGGACGGGTGGTGAAAATCCACAGATCATCTTCGAGCCCTTCAATTTTGAAGCAGACCTCGGCGCCTTCGCTGCGCCCGATCCAGTCGATCTGCATCTTTTTGACCTTTTCCGGCCAATCCAGGGGCTTGATATCGTCGATCAGGCGCTGGGCATACTTGCTGATGCCGAAGAACCACTGGTTGAGGTTCTTTTTGGTAACTTCAGAACC